>DASVAM010000532.1:0-13053 GCA_036376375.1 Chitinophagaceae bacterium | reverse complement strand
TGCTCATGCTCCCGTTAATTATTTTATTTCCAAAGAAAGTTTATAACCGTCGGAGACTGTTGTGCCGAGCTGTTCAGCTCTCAAAGCATCTTCCCTGGCTTTCTCAATGTTACCCATCCTAAAATAACAAATGGACCGGTTTAGAAAATAATAATTCACGGGGCTCATATTGATCGCCGTATTAATTGCCGCCAATGCCTCTTCATGTTTTTGAAATGAATTCATCAAAATTGATCCTTTATTATTATAAGAACGATGGTCGTCAGGTTTTAGCTCAATGCATTTTTCATAATCTGCCAATGCCTTTTCCGGTTCATTCATTTTGTAGTAGCATGTTGCCCTTATATCGTAGCCCAGGCGGTAATCCGGTTTTAACCTGATGAGCTCATTTGCATCCGCAAATGCTTCTTTAAATTGTTGCCTGTCTAAATACATTAATCCACGATATTCAAAAGCGGGAGCATGATTCGGCCGTACAGATAACGCGATGGCACAATCTTCAAAGGCAACTTTATAAATACTATCTGCAAAAGGTTTTTGGTCGGGACGAATGGCGAGCTTTGAAAGATAATTTGCCCTGTTCGTCCTGGCATAGGGCGCCCGCGGAGCATGCTTCAGGGCGTCGGTCCATAATGTGCCGCTATTTTTCCAAACCTTTGTCCGTTGAAAAGTCATGATACCAAATACAACAATGGCCACCGCTCCAATTGCTGTTAAAACTTTTCCTGGAACCGGTTTAATTTGATTTACCAGCATCGCAAACATAAATGCAAGACCGATATATGGCACGTAGGTATATCTCTCCGACACGATCGTAAGACCAATAGAAAGGATCTGCAGAACGAGTAAAAGATTAATTACATAAAAAAATACACCAAAAACAACAATTTTATTTTTGCGCAAAAACCATAACGCAACTAACAATGCAACGACAAATATGGGTGAGAGATAGATCGGCCAACCGGCAAAATTCGTTATAGGGAACGGATGGAACGCAGACAATGGATAGGGGACAAAAAAACGAACAAAATAAGTCATCAATACATAACAGGCGAAAAACAATCGGTCAGTGATCGAAAAGACACTTAGCCCTGCCATTGCTGATGAAGTTTGGATGCTTACTGTTATTATCCCAAACAGTAATGAAAGCAGGAAGAATGGCATTTTATCTGTAACCATTTTTAAAGTAATCGGTCGCCCTTTCCAGTAATCGAGCAATAACAAAACAAGTGGCAGAACGATCGCTGCAGGTTTTGACAACAGCGATAAAACGAAAAATAAAAAGCAGATCCAAAAATGCGACCTCTTACCAGTCACCAGGTGTTTCCAGTATTGTATTAATGAAAGCAGGAAAAAAAAAGTGTACAATACATCTTTTCTTTCTGCAACCCATGCCACCGATTCCACATGCATTGGATGAACACCAAATACAAGTGCCACAAATACAGCAATGAATTTATTTTTGCCTGAGATATTCCAGATAAAATAAAAAACAAGGGCTGTGTTGGCAATGTGAAACAGGTAATTCACTAAAAGGTAAGAGAATGGATCAAGGCCTGAAATAGCATAATTAAAAGCATAGCTCAAAATAGTAAGCGGATGGTAATTCCCTAAAACCTGTTTCGAAAAAATTCCTCTCCAGTCAGGACCGCGGAGAAGCTCGTTGTTTACGATATAATATTCATCGTCCCAGTTTGTAAATTCATTTTTTAACATCGGCCATAAGCAGATAGCTGTAATTATCATGACCAGGATCGCCGGGTAGAGGACGTCTCTCCGGTTCATCGCTGCCTTATGTTTAAGTGTGGTTGGTTTTGGACCACCGGTTTTCCTTGTTTTAGCTTTGTCTTTTTTGGCCATTAGAAGGCTGATGGATGAAAAATATTTTTAGAAAAAATGCAGGTAAATCTAAATAAATATGCCGAGGATGTAAATTAAAAAGAACATTTTCTGCAAGGCGTTCCTGGTGTTATTATCGTGACTTTACTAACTGTTTTCTATTGTTGCATCCCCCTGCTTTTTTCAGGGATAATGCCGGTAAAAGCTTCCATATCTCAAAATATTAAAATACTTTCGGTTACTTTTCCCAGGCGTAATTTCAATACCTCTATCAAACGGGAATTGACCATCTTTAATTTAATGTTTGACGATGAACGACAGAATTAATGTTCCGGGTATCGCCTCAGTGAAAGCTCCATTGTTAGCTGTAATCATACCGTGCTATAATGTGGCCAGGCATATTGAAGATGTGATCCGGTGTATCCCGGATTATGTTTCCTATATCATTACTGTAAATGACTGTTCAAAGGATGAAACCGGATCCATTTTATTAAGATTATCAGGAGAAAATAAAAAACTAATCTATGTATGTCACGAAGTAAATCAGGGCGTGGGTGGTGCAATGATCAGCGGTTATAAAAAATCACTGGAATTAAAAGCAGATATCACAATAAAGATGGATGGTGATGGGCAAATGGATCCCGTCTATATTCCCACGTTGATAAAACCGTTGATCGAGGACAAAGCAGATTTTGTGAAGGGTAACCGGTTCAGGGAATTAAAGGCCTTGCAGGCGATGCCGATCAGCAGGAGAATTGGCAATCTCGGACTTAGCTTTATTATCAAAGCCGCTTCCGGCTATTGGAATATCTTCGATCCGACCAATGGCTTTACTGCCATAAAAAATGAAATACTTAAGGATATGAATTTTAATAAAATTCATCGTCGCTATTATTTTGAAACTTCGATGTTAATAGAACTTTATTATGTGAATGCTGTAGTAAACGATATACCAATGAAAGCGAGATACGGCGATGAGGTTTCTGGTCTTTCAAGGACCAAAACCTTGTTCCAGTTTCCTCCCAAGCTTTTCGTTGCCTTTATCAGGCGCATCATCCTGAAATACTTTTTATTTGATTTCAATATAGCGTCTATCTATACCATTTTTGGATTGCCCCTTTTTACATTTGGCCTTTATTATGGAATAACAAATTTTTTGAAATATTCCCGTAGTCAGATCGCGGCACCAACGGGGACGGTGGTGATCCCAACATTATTAATTATACTTGGCTTTCAATTATTGCTGGCAGCAATTAGTTACGACATCACTAATTATCCCAAAAAGAATAATTGAAATATTGCTGGAAAAATTTTCAAAGTGATAGGATGAAAATTACCGTAATTACACCTGTATATAATGGCCAGGATACCATCCGATCCTGTATTGAAAGCGTTTTGAACCAGACCTATTCCAACAAGGAATACGTGGTTGTGGATGGAGCCTCCCGGGATAAAACAGTTGATATCCTCAAAGAATACCCTATAAAATGGGTCTCAGAAAAAGATAAAGGTTTGTACGATGCTTTCAACAAGGGCATCATGATGGCAACTGGCGATATCGTTTGTTTTCTTTGTGCCGACGATATGTATGAACACGAAAATGTGTTGCAGAAGATTGCCGACACATTTGCTTCGCACCCTGAAGCTGAGATTGTGTACGGAGACATCATATATGTTGACAGGAATGATCTGTCAAAGATCAAACGGTATTGGAAGTCTTCTCCATTTACTCCTGGTCTCTTCAAAAAAGGATGGTTGCCACCAAATACGGCACTTTTCATAAAGCGTTCCGTTTTTTTGAAATACGGTTTATTCAGCCTGGATTATAAGATGGCGTCCGACTATGAAATGCAGTATCGCTTTTTTGAAAAATTCCGGATAAATTCTGTTTATATTTCAGATATCATGGTAAGAATGAGAAGCGGCGGCATGAGCAATGCGGGTTTAAAAGGAATGTATACAAGCTTGAATGAATGTTATTATGCGCTTAAAAGCAACCAGGTTAAGTTCCCATTGGTGTATATCGTCAATACCATTTTTTACAGGATTAAACAACTTTTAATTCCAGGCCAATTAAAGAAAAAATGAAGATACTCATTTTGTTTCCTCATTTTATTTCACCCGGCGGTGCGGCAACAACTCTTTTAAAATATGCAAACGAGCTTCAACTACGAGGTCATGAAATTGAAATTGTGTGTGCCAGAGTTTCGAAAGAGGTTTTGGAAGAAAATTCAATGCTTAAATTTAAAGAACTGAATGTTCCGATAAGCAGTTCATTTTTTTATTGGGTATTCTTTCCTTTTTGGCAACTAAAGATCAATAGGATTCTAAAAGATTACAAAGACTATGTATTCTATCCACATGTATTACCCTCAAATTGGTGGGCATGGATCTTCAAGCTGACACATAAGAACTCTAAAATAGTATGGCATTGCCATGAACCAAGTGCTTTTATTCATTCCAACGCCTGGATAAACGCTATTCACAATCCGTTAATGCGGTTAGGCGCTAAACTTGCCAATCCCTTTTTAAAGCGAGTGGATTTATATCTCGAAAAAAAGAATAACCTGGTTTATTGCAATAGTAAGTTTGTAATGACTGAGTATGAGAAAGTTTATAAAGGAAGGGCGAATGCATTAATCTACCCTCCCATTATAATCAAAAACATATCCCCAAATCCTAACAGAAAAAAACAGATTCTAAGTGTAAGCAGGCTTACAAAATTCAAACAAGTGGATATTTTAATCGACGCATTTGTTTTAATAAGCAAAAAATTTCCAGATTATCATTTAATCATCATTGGAGAAGGTGAAGAGAAAGAAAACCTAAGAAACAAAATCATAGAACATAACCAGGAATCGAAAATTCACCTCGTGGGAAAAATTTCTAACATTGAACTTGAAGAATATTTTTTAACCTCAAAAGCTACGGTAATGTGTTCGGAAAACGAACCCTTTGGCTTAGTACCGGTAGAATCGATGATGTATGGAACTCCTGTTATTGCACACAATAGTGGGGGGCCAAAAGAAACTATCGTACACGAAAAAACAGGTCTTTTGTTTCACAATAAAGATGACTTAACAAAAGCATTGGAAAAAATCATAAATTTTTCCGAAGAAGATTATTCTAAAATTCAAGTCAATTGTCTTGAACATGTCAGAATATTCAATTTATCAGAATCAATAAATAAACTTGAAAAATTGTTTTTATCAGTCAAACTTTAAATATAGAAATTACTGGTGTCGAAAATCAATATTTTAGATGGCTACTTTTAAATTAATTTTTCTAACTAAACTCTGGGCAATGAGCGATGTTCAATAAACCAATTCTATTTTTAATCTTCAATCGACCAGAAACAACTAGGCTTGTATTCGAAATGATCCGAAACATGCAGCCGTTAAAGCTTTATGTTGCTGCCGATGGGTATAGAGAAACTAAGCCAGGCGAAAAGGAAGCCTGTGAACTAACCAGATCAATTATAGAAACTGTCAATTGGCAATGTGAAGTTAAAAAACTATATAGGGAAAAAAATCTTGGATGTAAAGCAGCAATTAGTTCTGCGTGTAACTGGTTTTTCGAAAATGAAGAAGAAGGGGTCATTCTTGAAGATGACTGTCTGCCAGACCCTACCTTCTTTTCATTTTGTCAGCAGATGCTGGAATATTTCAGGAACGAAGAAAAGATCATGCATATCGCTGGCGCCAATTTTCAATTTGGAAGAATAAGAGGACAAGGAAGCTATTATTTTTCAAGGAATAGCCATGTATGGGGATGGGCGTCTTGGAGAAGAGCATGGAAATATTATGATGTGGATATGAGAGCATTTCCTGAATTTAAAAAAACAAAAAAGATAAACAAGATCGTAAACAAATGGCTTGAACGGGCATTTATTCTTAATAAATTTGAAAAAGCCTATAAGGGAAAAATAGATACGTGGGACTATCAATGGAATTTTGCTATTTGGAATCAAAATGGGTTAGCAATTATTCCAAATAAAAATCTGATATCTAATATTGGCTTTGACAAAAAAGCCACTCATACTACCACCGGTAGCAGCAAGTTCTCAGATATGAGCACCTCTCCCATTCATGATATTACACATCCTTCAACAATAGAAGTGAATGTTGAAGCTGACGATTTTTCATTTCAAGCCGCGGTAAAAGATTTCTTTGCAATGAAATTAAAAGGAATAAAAAATATTTACGGTCGCATTTTTTAAGCATTTCGAATGACATTAAATTTACATATTCAATAGAAATCAAGAATGAGCACTTACCTGAATTACCTCAACCAAATATCTTCTGAGAAAACCTTTTTAAGAAAAATAAACTATGTGAGATATAACTTTGGCCACTATTTACTTTCAAAAAAAGAAACAGGTACGTTTTTAGAAATCGGGCCTGGCCTGGGTCACGCAATAAAGTTTCTTAATTCTAAAGGAGTTAATAAAATTGATATTGTAGATAACGACGACAGTATATTAAATTACATAAAAGAAAATTTTGAAATTAATAAACTCTATAAAACGGATAATATAAAGGAAATTGACACCCAGTTAGATCATTACGATGTAATTATTGCAACCCAGGTATTTGAACATATTCCGAAAGAACAATATCGGTCTTTTCTAACAACCTTATATAAGCACTTAAATAAGAATGGCTACCTGATCATTACAGTTCCAAATATGGCAAATCCGTTCACCCTATGTGAAAGATATGGAGATATTACACATACAAATGGATTTACTGATAATTCATTGATAGAACTTGCCGCGATGTCTGAAATTCCTGTATCATCAATAATGGTCAGGGCTTATAAAATTCCACCTTACTCTTTACTAAACATTATTCGGATCTTTTTTCAAAAAATTTTGCATTTAGCGCTTTTAGCCATGAGCATTATCAACGCAGGAAGTTATTCAAAGCTATTAACACCAAATATAAGTCTAGTCATAAAAAAATAATCACCTTATCGATGCTCAACTATAGAGTGTATTATTAATTGATGAGTAAAAACAAGAAGTATACATGTCAATATACAAGACCTTAAAGTTCGTTTTAAATCATCCCCTGAATCAAAATAGAAAACTGGCTGCTTTTTGGGTATTGGTCAAATGGTTTATTAATATAAAAATAAATCCATACCCCGTAATTGTACCTTATGCGGAGAGAAGCCATTTTATAATGCAAAAAGGACTCACGGGTGCCACGGGAAACCTTTTTTGCGGCCTGCATGAATTTCAGGACATGGCATTCTTACTTCATTTCTTAAGGTCTGCCGATATGTTTGTTGATATTGGAGCAAATGTCGGTAGTTATACGATTTTGGGAGCTGGTGAAAGAAAAGCTAAAACAATATCATTTGAACCAATACCTGAAACATTTAAAATCCTGGAATCAAATATTCTTATCAATAGGATCAATGATCGGGTAACAGCCCTGAATATAGGATTGGGAGCAACTAAAGGAACCCTCGAATTTACAAAATCCCAGGGCCCTGTCAATCATGTGGCGACTGAAAATGAAAAGGATACCATTAGTGTAGCCGTGGAAGTATTTGATGATATCATCAAAATTGAACGACCAGCCTTAATTAAAATTGATGTTGAGGGATTTGAAACAGAGGTGCTGAAAGGCATGACAATGGCGTTAGTAAATGATAATTTGAAGGCGATCATCATAGAGCTCAATGGATCAGGAAAGCGATATGGATATGATGATGCGCAAATTCATAAAAATTTCCTTTTAAACGGTTTTACCCCATTTCAATATGACCCCTTTAAAAGAAAATTACATCAACTGGAAAATCATGGATCAGAAAATACAATCTATATAAAGGATTTAATGTTCGTACAAAATAGAATTGATGAGGCTAAAAAAATTAAAATACATAATATGGAGTTTTGAAATCTGTATAATCCTTCATTTTGCGGACGACTTTTAAAAACATATCTTTTTTCTACTTTAATTTTGCCATTAAGTAGTTCGCCCATAATTGAAGCAGGCCAAAAAGGATCATAACAAATCCAAGCCATTGCAGAATAGGCTTTGCTTCCGTGTAAGCAGTTCCATATAAAATTTGAATAAAGAAACCGGGAATAGCCAGGAACATGAGTGCTATTATCGAAGATGATAGTAAAACAAGTAAAACTGCCTTTCTGAATATTTTCTTCCTGTTTAATTTATCCTTTTCTCCTGCCACCTCCGGAAACATGACCTGGGCTATTGCTACAGAAACGAACAAAGAGATTTTAGCAATGTTAAGAGCTGCTGTCCAATACCCGGTAAACTCACTTGAATAAAAATGTTTTATTACCAATGAAGGAACATTAAGGATCACTTGTAGTATGATAGTTATGAAAAGCACCTGGAAAATAAAACGATAGATCGCATTGAGCTCCATCTTATCTTCGGTCCCTGTTTCCCTGCTTATTTCTTTGATGTGAGGAAAAACTAACAGGAAAGCAATAAAGTAAGCAAGTCCATAAGCCAATATAGCGCCATTAACTCCATATCCCAGCCATAAAAAAAATGCCAACAGGACTACCCTGGAAAATGATTCAATAATTGCATTCAAGCTAAAAGCACGGAATTTTTTCATCCCTTGCAGGACACCCATATTGATTGGATATAATAGCGCAAAAACGAGCGTCATTCCGACAATAATAACCGGAACAACTGAATCAATCTTCAAAAAGTCAGCGATAACCCCGGATAATACCAGGATAAGTAAAAGAACAAATCCTGAAAAGATAAGAACATTGTTTTGGACTTTTTTCCTGAGCAGCGCTATTTTGTTAAACTCATTCTCCGAATTAAATACTGCTGTATATTTAGTAACACCAAAAGATAAAACCCCGGCCGGCAAAGCGATCAATAAATACAAAGACATTAATGCGCCAAATGCTCCATATTCTTCGGGCCCTAACATTCTACCTGCTAAGAAGTGAAAAAGATAAGCCAGAAGATTGGACACGATGACCCCGGAAATTACAATGGTGCTGTTTTTTAAAAGACTCATTTGTCACTGTTTGGTACAGCCATTACAGCAATTGAGTTCAATAAAATATAGTATAATTGCATGTATATTTGTTTTAACCAAAAATAACCGCTTTTGTCAAATAAGCACAATAAGAAATATTCCAAAAAACCCACCAAAAAAGAAAATGTGATTGGTGCAAAAAGGACAGTAACACCACCCGGCGTCTCCCTCAGATTTTCTTACCTGAATTTTATCCCGATAAGTTGTGCATTGGTTGTTTTTATGATCCTATGGTTTAACCCTTTTAATGTGAAACTGAAAGATCCATGGTACGAAGCAGGTGTATTAATTGACTCTGTAAGGAAGGTCTCGGATCCGGATCAACGTGAGCTTCTTTTGGAACAAGCGCGTAAAAAATTAGTCGTACAGATCCAAAAACATCCATATCATGCCCGTGTGCATTACATATACGGGTATTATTGGTTTATGAAACAAAACTGGGATTCTACTATCTATCAGCAAAAAGAGGCGATCCGCATAGGTGCCGGCGGTGCTGTTAACCAGGTTGAGTATGGGGCTCAGGATATACTGAATATTGCTTTAGGCAATAAGATAACACTCCTGATGAATGCTGGGAATCTGGAAGAAGCAACGAAAGTTTTGGAGAATGCAACCACCCCCGAAATGTATAATCCCGTCATTGATAAATATAAAGGGGTAATCTTTTCAAGAATGGGAAATATTGATGGCGCGTTATCTTCTTTTCTAAAATATCACTCCGCCCGGCCAAACGATGCCGAGAACCTTACAAATATAGCCGTGATGTATAGTCAAAAAGGTATGAAAGACTCTGCAATGGCGTATGTTAACCAGGCTTTACTTGTTGATCCAAAACATGCAAATGCGAATCTTATAAAGTCTCAACTTAATAGCCAATAACTATGAAAGAATATTTCTGGAACAAAATCCCATTAGAATACTTTTTTGTAGTGATAGCTTTATTTTTTGGGATGAGAATGGTTTTTGTCAACCCTCCCTGGCAGACCAATGACGAAGACCGGCACTTTTATAATTCCTGGTATTATGCAAACGGTTATTTCGAACCCGAGAGCAGGGATAAAAAGATCGGTAACCCACTACCGCAAAAGATAATTCGACAGGTTGATCGTTTCCAGGGCATATCTTTCAAAGATAATAAGATCGACAAGGAAATGCTGGATAGTTTAAAAAATATTTTGTATGAAAAGACGGATACTGTTTTTTACAACAACCCAAATTATAGCACAAATCCAATTGGCTATTTGCCAAATATAATTGGCGTAAAATTCGGAGAACTGTACAAAAAAAACCCGCTTGTTGTACACTGGTGGGGCCGGGCATTCGGTTTATTTGCTTACCTGGTGATCGTTTTTTATGCGATAAGAATAACTCCTGTTTTCAAAAACGTATTGCTGCTGGTAGCTTTATCACCCATGAGTCTATACCAGGCTTCTTCTATTACCTATGATACACTTTGTAATGCCACTACATTTTTAATGATTGCATTCTTTATCAAATGGCTTTTACAAAAAGAGAAGATAAGCAACCGTGAGCTCGGGTTGTTCTGTTTGGCTTTTTTTATACACATTTTTTCGAAACCAGGCTACTATTTTACTCCATTCTTATTGTTAATGATCCCTTCAGAAAAATTTAGTTTCTCGTATTCGAAATTTAAACTGATCGGTCTGTTTGTAGTGATAATAATGCTTCCAAAATTTACCTGGGCCGCTTATATAAATAGTCTTCACTTCGAGGGTGGTAAACCATTGCAGAATGATTTTTTGTTCAGCCCGTCACAAAACCTGGCATATCACCTGAAAAATATTCCAGAAATGATCGCTGATTTGTTTGGCAATGTGCTTTGGCAGGGGAAAAATTGGATCATTGGCGCTATTGGCCGATTCGGCTACTCCTACACACCACTCCCCGGGGGGCTTGTCTTTTCTTATGTGTTGATCCTGCTGGGTATGGCAAGTATTGATCATGACAATAACTTTAAGCTGACCCGAATGCAAAGAGTGGTCAGTTTTTCGCTCTTGCTTGCTTCATTGGCAACGATAATTGTAGGCCTTTATTTAACTATATCTCCCGTGGGTGCCAGGGAGATCTTTGGCGCGCAGGGAAGATACTTCATCCCCATTATCCCACTGTTATTGTTCCAGCTATTCGGCACGATCCCCAATAAGTTAAAGAAATATTTACCGCTGATCTCAATCCTGGTTTCAATAATATTTCTTTATAAAACGGTTAGCTTTATGAATGAAACGTTTTACTTTGGGAATTGATATGGAATACGGTGACCATTACAATTTTATTATATAATAAGGAAAACTCGCTCAAATCCGGATAGATTTTTCATTGATCAAAACTCGTCCGTTAATTTTGTTAACGATACAAAAAAGACAATGACCGATTAAGTACATCGATAGGCTCCCTCCATAAATGATGAATACGAAAATAATAACCATAGTAAAATACTTCGTATTATTATTAATTGCCGGCGTTCTTCTCGTATTTGCGTTTAGAGGTATGAGTGTAAATAAGATCCTGCAGGGGATTTTACAGGCTGATCTATTCTGGGTTACTTTATCGGGAATAATTTCCATCGTTGCCTTTATCGTCCGTGCACATCGCTGGAATTTATTGATCAAACCGTTGGGATATACACCCTCTCTAAAAAGAACCACGTACTCCCTGATGGTAGGTTATTTGGCCAATCTTGCCTTCCCACGATTGGGTGAAGTATCAAGGTGTGCTGCCCTGAGCAAAGCTGAATCAATTCCATTTAATAAGTTATTGGGCACAGTTATAGTCGAAAGAATAATTGACGTAATAAGTTTACTGTTATGTATTTTACTGGCAGCCATTGCAGAATACAAACGACTTGGAAAGTTTTTCACTGAAAAGATCTTTGATCCATTAAAAGAAAAAATTCAATCATTAACAAGTTCACCATTATTAATGATAGTGGCTGCTCTATTGTTAGTTACTTTATTGGTCATCATATTTTACTTCTATAAGAAATATAGCCGAAAAGGGGCAGCATCCGGAATCAACAAGATAATTAAAGGATTTATTGATGGGCTGAGATCTGCAGGGAATTTAAAACAACCCGGTCTTTTCATATTTCAGTCAGTCTTTATTTGGGTATTATATTTTTTGAGTGTTTACACAGCGCTGTTCGCATTTCCATTTACAACTGACCTGGGCGCTGGCGCCGCCTTATTTCTTCTGGTTGCAGGTGGTATCGGCATGTCTGCTCCTGTACAAGGAGGCATTGGCGCTTATCATCTATTGGTAACAGAAGGATTGATCTTGTACGGCATACCAGCAGAAAATGGGCTGGCATTTGCCTTTACATTACATGGGTTACAGATCATTCTTGTTGTCCTTTTAGGGAGTCTTTCGTTGTTTTTATTATTCTCCATTAATAAGAATAAACCAGTGGTTCAGGGTACAAATACTTAATCAATGACTTCAACTTGTAGAAAAATTTCATTTATTTTATAGCCACCCATCTTTTATGGCGTCCAAAAAGAAAAAAAAATATTACAAGCGACCACAACAAGAAACCAGCCCGGCGGCTGAAGAAAAAATTCAGGATGAGAGAAAGGAGATGAGACTCCCTTCAAAGCCCGCCATTCTTTCAACTTTTCCTGGTTCTCTTTCTTTTTCGCTGGTGGTAACAGCCGGGTTTTTTGTAATTGCACTCATCGGCCTGCTGAATCATGAAATGTGGCGTGATGAGCACCAGGCCTGGTTAGTTGCCCGGGATGCAAATTCATTACCAGGTTTGCTTGAAAATATGAAATATGAAGGCAACCCCGCACTTTGGCATTTCTTTCTTTTTTTGATTACCAGATTTACACATGATCCTATTTTCCTGCAGGTATTCCACTTACTGATCGCCAGCTCTTTTATTTTTATTTTCAACCGATATGCTCCATTACGCAACTTGCATAAGATTTTATTTTCGTTCGGATATTTCCCTTTGTACGAATATGCAGTAATCAGCCGTAGTTATGCTTTGGGAATATTACTTGTATTTGTAGTTTGCGCCTTGTATAAAACCAGGACGGCAAAATATATTCTGATGGGCGTTTTACTGGCATTGCTATCAAATGTCACGATCTATGCATTAGTTTTTGCCGGTGCCCTTGCAGGAATACTGGTATTAGATTATTTTTTGTA
>DASVAM010000529.1:0-10121 GCA_036376375.1 Chitinophagaceae bacterium | reverse complement strand
GAATATTCCAGGCAGGCCAACATCAGTGTTGTCATAGAAAATCATGGCGGCGTGTCAAATGATCCGGATTGGATGGTAGAATTAATGAAGAAAGTAAATGATCCTCTTTTTGGTACATATCCTGACTGGCGCCAGCCTTCTGCCGAGTTTGATAATTATGCTTACCTGGAAAAAACATTGCCCTATGCAAAAGGAATGTCCTACCGTAATCAACCGGATGATGCATTAACTATAAAGATGATCGAGTTAAGTAAAAAGAGTTATCGTGGCTGGTATGGAATTGAATCGAGTGGGAGAGAAGCGATCAAAAAGGGGATTGAGTTATTGAAGAAGCATTTGTTGAATCAATCATAGTCAATTTCATAAAGTACATTTGTAAGTTTCCCATTGTTTTTTCATTCGTTCCATTAAGGTTATGAATCCGGAATCATCCTTTAAACTTTTAAGATTCGGATCATTTTTAAATAAAGGATAGCATGGCAGGTCATGGTCTGCAGTTTTTTGTAAGCGTCATCGGAAATATGTAAATGAAGTGCAGCAGATCAATAAATTCAGGATTAGGGAAGGGAATCAATAATTGGTTTTAATAGCTCAACAAAACGAGGATCCTTCATTATGCTTTCGGCATAAAATCCGGTTGTAAGCCAGGGGGTAAAAATATGCCGGATGTCATATGTAACTTTAGCCCATTTCATCGCTTCTTCTTTGTCTCCCAGTTCAGAATAAATAACCACCAGGCTAAAAGCATTAAAGGGCGTTTTTTCTATTTTATCCACCAGGGCTTTCGCTTCGTCAATCCTTCCTGCTTTCGCATAAGCCCATCCGACCGCCCATATCAGTCCGGGATTAGCTGCTGCAGCTTTTTTTGTCAATGCAATTCCTTCTTCAATTTTTCCTGTTTGCACATATAGACCTCCCAGCACCATCTCTGCAACAGAGAAGCCCGGGTTCATTTCCAATACTCTTTTAGCCTCGGCTATACCTTTATCAAATTCTTTTTCAACCCAATACCACCAGGCTAGCCATGCTCTGTATACAGGTGCCAGCGGATCCAGGTCAGCCGCTTTGCGCAAGTATCTTTCTGCTTCTGTTTTTTTTCCGAAAAGATCCAAAAACCATCCATAATTTGTAACTGCAGGGGCGAAATTGGAATCAATAGACATGGCTGTTCTGAAAGCGGTTTCTGATTTTTTAAAATTAAAATCGTGATATAGATTAGATTCAGCCACTGCGGTATGTGCTTCGACAAGTGTATTATCCAATTCAAGCGCTTTTACAGCCAAAGCCTTTGCCCGCGGAAATGCATCTTGAGGGGCAGACGGTAAATGTGCAAGGTCACCATAGCCAATGGAGAGGGTAGCATAGGCTAATGCAAAAGTTGGGTCCTTTTCTATTACTTCATTTAGGAATTTAATTCCTTCCTGAAAATCTTTCGGGTTATATTTTTGAAGATGGTATTTTCCTCTCAGGTACAGTTTATAAATCTCCGGGTCGACCTCTTTTTTAGTGACGATCAACTCTTCTTCTTCAGGGGATAGTACAATCCTGATCTTTTTGGTTATTGCCTTTGTTACGTTACTGATCATTGGGAGCATTTCCCTCAGGCTATGATCAAAAATATCCGCCCACACATGATCTTCATTGGGAAAGATCCGGATCAATTGAACATTTAACCGGATGCTGTCATCTGCACGCAGTATGGAACTTTCTATAATGGCATCCACATTCAATTCTTTTGCTATTGCTGATAAGGACTTGTTGCTTTTGGCATATCCGTTGGCGGATGTTCTAGAGATAACCCGTAAAGAATTAATGTGTGATAGTTCAGTTATGAGGGCATCATGAACGCCTGCCACAATGTAATTGTGTTCTTCTGAACCAGTAAGATTGGCAATCGGGAGTACAACAAGCGATTCAATGCTGGCATTATCAGCTTTCGAAGTTTTCTTAATAATAAACCATCCTCCGATTGCGAGGATGACGAATATCGCCAATGATAAAATGACTTTCTTTCTTTTTGTCTTACGGGATTTCGGTTTAAATACTGGCATCGGGAAACCCGCGCCCTGTATGGCAAACACTTTAACCGGGTAATCAACATTCTTTAATTCTGCTTCGCCCAGGTACTTTGTCGTTATATCGGCTCGGTTGCGTATGGCTTTTTCAACGCTTTCCGATATATAAATACCTCCCGGATCTGCAATACCCTGGATCCGGGAAGCCACATTGACGCCGTCTCCAAAAACGTCATTATCCTCGTTCGTTATATCACCCAGGTGGATACCAATACGTAAATGGCTTTCTAATTCCTGTCGGGCAACTTGTTGAATTTTTACTCCACATTGCACGGCATCATAGGCACTGTTAAATTGAGCTAATACACCATCTCCTAATTCTTTTATCCACCTGCCATTGAACTGTTCAATAATTGGTTTTTGAATTCGCCTGTTCTTATCCAGAAGTTCAAATGCTTTTTGCTCATCTCTACCCATTAGTGCCGTGTACCCGACTATGTCGGTAAACATAATAGCGGCGAGTTGCCGGGATGAAGACATCAGCAGGGATTACCAATGAAAGTTAAAAAACTTTATACAAAGTGAATCATTCCATTCCCATTTTCTTAAGCAATTCTTTAAACCCTTCTTCATTTCTACACGGGTCAAAGAGTTTGTCTACTTTAATGCTGAACATAGCAAAATCATAAAGACGATAAACTTCGATAGCATCTCCTTGAAAATCGGCAACGATCTTTTCCAATGCCACTCGGTGATGTTTCACCATCCTGATGCCTGATTGCTCATCACGTTGCATCATAGCGGTATAGTCTGCAATTTAAGTAAATAGAATGGCTGCAAGTTGGCGCGTTGATGACATAGTTTTGTGTTGCCGATTGAAGTTAATAAAAAAGTCCTGCTTTAACGGGACTATATATTATTGACTAACGACTATTGATTTCTATGCTTCCGCTTCCATGTAAGACTCTACCGGCTCGCAAGTGCAGATCAGATTCCTGTCGCCATGAGTATTATTGACTCTGGCTACAGAAGGCCAGAATTTGTTTTGGGTGACATAATACATCGGAAAGGCAGCCTGCTCTCTTGTATATGGCCTGTTCCATTCGCTGTTTACAACCATTGATTGGGTATGTGGAGCGTTCTTTAAGGCATTATTTTTTCTATCCATTCTTCCTTCTTCAATCTCTCTAATTTCCTGGCGAATGCTAAGCAATGCATCGCAAAAACGATCGAGCTCTGCTTTGTCTTCACTTTCTGTTGGCTCGATCATAATAGTGCCCGGAACAGGGAAACTCATCGTTGGTGCATGAAATCCATAATCCATCAAACGTTTTGCAATATCTTCTGCTTCTATCTCTGCTGATTTCTTAAATGGTCTCAGATCAACAATGAACTCATGTGCACAGTGACCATTATCGTTTGTATAAAGGATCTCAAATTGTCCCTGCAACCTTGCACGCATATAGTTGGCATTCAGTATGGCATATTCGGTTGCGCTCTTTACTCCACTGTGGCCAAGCATCCTGATATAACCATAACTAATCAATAAAATACTTGCTGAACCATAGGGTGCGGCAGAAACTGCATTGGACATTGAGTGTTGAGCATTGATCGTTGAATATTTATGCAATGAAGTATGGCCTGGCAAAAATGGTTCTAAATGCTCTTTCACACAAATAGGTCCCATACCCGGACCGCCACCACCGTGTGGTATGGCAAATGTTTTATGCAAATTCAAATGACATACATCTGCACCAATTAATCCGGGGGCGGTTAATCCAACCTGTGCATTCATATTGGCGCCATCCATATAAACTTGCCCACCGTGCTTATGAATGATATCAGTGATTTCTTTTACGGTTTCTTCATACACGCCATAAGTGCTGGGATAAGTGATCATGACACCCGCAAGATCAGTTGAATATTGTTCAGCTTTTGCTTTCAGATCTGCTACATCGATATATCCATTTTCCAATGCTTTTACCACAACTACTTTCATTCCCGCCATCACTGCACTGGCAGGATTCGTGCCGTGGGCCGAAATTGGGATCAGCATTACATTCCTATCAGCATGTCCATTTGCTTCATGATAGTTACGAATAGCTAACAAACCGGCATATTCTCCCTGGGCGCCGCTGTTTGGTTGCAAACTACACGCATCAAGTGCGGTGATCGCGCATAAATATTTTGATAGCTCATCAACCACCTGTTTGTAACCTTCGGTTTGCTCTGCAGGAGCAAACGGGTGGATCTTACTCCAATGACTCCAGCTTAATGGTATCATTTCGGATGCTGCATTTAATTTCATCGTGCAGCTTCCGAGTGTGATCATGGAGGTGTTCAGTGAAAGGTCTTTATTCTCCAATGATTTTATATAACGCATCATCTGGCTTTCACTACGATGTGTATTGAAAACAGGATGTGTTAAGAATGATGATGTTCTTGTCAGGCTTTGAGGAATATGATCAGGCTCATCATCATGATGAATATCGAAGGTTACCGGGGTCTTGTCATCTTCAAAACAATTGATCAGATCATAAAGGTCTTCGGTCAGCGTTGTTTCATCAATTGAAATACCGATAAATTTATTGTCAATGTAACGGAGGTTGATCTGTTGTCTTTCTGCTTTTTCTTTTATGCCTGAAACACTGTCAACCTTCACTGTAATGGTATCAAAAAAATTTGTTGAAACCAGTTCAAATCCCAGCTCTTCAATTGCTTCAGCGACTGTTTGTGTCAATACAGCAATTCTCTTTGCTATATTTTTTAAGCCATCCGGCCCATGAAACACTGCATACATAGCCGCCATGTTCGCTAATAACGCCTGTGCCGTACAAATATTCGAAGTAGCTTTTTCTCTTTTAATATGTTGCTCCCTGGTTTGCAATGCCATGCGCAAGGCGCGGTTATTATTTGCATCAATACTTACACCGATGATACGGCCCGGAATACTTCTTTTAAAGTCATCTTTCGCTGCAAAAAATGCAGCATGAGGTCCGCCGTAACCAAGTGGCACGCCAAGTCGCTGGGCAGAACCAATTGCACAATCAGCGCCGAGTTCGCCGGGAGGGGTCAGTAACGTCAATGCCAGCAGGTCTGTCGCCATTACTACAAATGCACCTGCCGAATGAACACGATTAATAAATTCACGATGATCTTCTATCGAACCTTTATCATTTGGATACTGCACAATCGCACCACAATAGCTGGAATCGATAGTGGCTTTTTTATAATCTCCGGTAATGATCTCAATTCCTATCGGTTTTGCTCTTGTATGTAAAACATCTTTTGTTTGCGGAAATATTTCGTTGTCAACAAAAAACTTTGGATGCGTGATATGGTCTTGTTTATTAAGTGTATTAAAGAACATCGTCATTGCTTCTGCAGCCGCCGTTGCTTCATCAAGCAGGCTTGCATTGGCGATGGGTAATGCGGTCAGGTCACTGACCATTGTTTGAAAATTCAAAAGGCTTTCCAGACGTCCCTGCGAAATTTCAGCCTGGTAAGGGGTGTACTGCGTGTACCAACCCGGATTTTCAAAAACATTGCGGAGTATAACAGAAGGAACGATGGTATCATAATATCCCTGCCCGATATAGTTTTTATAAACTTTGTTTTGAAGAGAAACTTCTTTGATATGCTGCAGGTATTGATGTTCACTCATAGCTGCTGGCAGGTTCAGTTCATCCTGCATGCGAATATTCGGAGGAACGGTTTTATTCACCAACGTATCAAGATCAGCCACACCGATCGTTTTGAGCATTTGCTTTGTAGCGTGTTCATCGGGTCCGATATGCCGGGAAAGAAATTCGCAAGATTGTTTTTCAAAAAGATTCATACAATATCTGGAGGGGTTTTTAAAAATAATCAGTAATGATTAATGAATAATTATTGATTATTTGGCGGCTGCAAAGTTAAGGTAGCGGGGTCAGAATTCAGTTGATTTAGCAAACTGTGGAAAACAGGTTGTTACTTTGTGCTATGGCAGAGGATATTTTGAAAAATTGGGAGAAGAAATCGGCTGATAACCAGAAAAAATACAGGCAATTCCTCCACCGCGCAGATAAGAATAAAGTGCTGAAAGCTTTACCGGGCTTGCACGAAGAAGCCTTTTCCAAAATTGATTGCCTTCAATGTGCCAACTGTTGTAAAAACTATTCGCCAAGATTTAAGACGCCGGACGTCCGGAGGATCAGCAAAGTATTGGGGCTTCGCGAATCAGCATTTATTGAAAAATACTTATTGGTAGATGAAGAGGGAGATTTTGTGGTCAATACGAAACCGTGTCCATTTTTAGGTGCCGATAATTTCTGTACCATCTACGAAGACCGGCCGTCTGATTGCCGCCGGTTTCCTTATACGGACGAAGATGTGATCATTAAAAGAAAAGAGTTGACGTTAAAGAATTCTACATTTTGCCCGATCACTTATTATGTTTTAGAGAAATTATTGGAGAAATCATGAGAAGCTGTTATTTAGAATCATTTGCAGGCGTCAGCATAGTCAAAACACAGCGCCATATTCCTTCTGATCTTATGAAAATACTGGTGGACCACTCATACAAACTAAAATTTTTTCCATTATATGTTCCGGCACTGGTACCACGACTTACAAGTATTCCTGTCTTTCCGTAAATGGTGATATTTGTTTCATCGGAGTCCATTCTATTATGTGTTAAAATCCCCGAACGAATAAATTGTAAAAAAGATGATTTGGATGTAATTCCATCGGAGCCGATGATTTTCCAATCATCAGACATGAAGGTTGCTATTTCCTCGGCATTGTTACTGAGTATTGCATCATCCCAACGCCTTGAACAATCCAGTAATTCCTGCTTTTCTTTTTCCATCAACAATGCCTTAAAGGAAGTTTATTTGAAAATGATTTCCGAGGTCTTATGCTGGTACAATGATTTTTTCTTGTCAACCTCTTTGATAGTTGTTGTTATAAATTCGGTACGGTGCACATCATCAAGCACAATTGCCGTGCGGTAATCTTTTTTTGCGCAGGATAGACTTAGATTGGTAAACTTAATACTGCTTGCGTGACGAATATAAACGCCCCATGCGGGTAACTCAACAAATTTTGAGAACTCAGGGTAGGAGGCAGGTATCTCCGGTACTTTATCCAACTCATTCAATGAAACCCTGGCAAATTGTGGATTGCCGCCGCCCGGATGTTTTATTTCTATATTGCTGAGTGTAATATTTTTGATAAGCACATCCGGCATGCCTGTGATAATTATTGGTGGCGATACATTTCTTGGCATGTCTTCGATCGGTCCTTCGTACTCATAACCCGCGTCAGGCTTTGTTGCCGGTATTTCAGCGATCATGTTTTTTATCGTAATGTTCTCCAATCTGCCTTTTTCCCCTTTTTTTCTTTCACCAATTCTTAGAAAAATTGCATTGCCGGTATTAACAACCAAAAAGCTGTCGGCTTCTACATTTTCCAGGAAACCTCCATCAACAGCCTCTAGTGCGATAGCGGAACGATAAGTATCAAAGACTTTAATATTTATTAGCCTGATATTTTTAAAACCACCCAATGAGGCCGTGCCGAATTTGATGCCGTTTGCACTTGATCGGATTGTACAATTCTTCACCAGAACATTCTGGCAAAAAGCACCCAGAGAATCATGTGATTTCAGGCAAATAGCATCATCGTCCGAATCAATATAAGAATTAGTGATCACCACACTATCACAATCGACAATATCAATTCCGTCATTATTCCAGAATGCACGACTGTCCACAGTAATGCTGTCTATCTTTAGATTTTTGCATTGATCATAAGTTTGCACCCATGCCGCTGCATTTCGCATGGTCACATTTTTGATCAGTACATTTTTACATTCACGAAAGTAAATGAGCATCGGACGTATGGGAACTTCAGGCCTGTCATTTCGAAACAAATCTTTAACAAGTCCTTTATGAACCAGCTCAACAACATTTCTTGCGACCTGTCTTCCTTGTCCATCGATCACACCAATTCCAGTGATGGCAACATTTTCCTGGTTGTGACAAAGAACCAATGCAGTTAAACCTTTCCGATCGTAGTCAAAAGGATTCAAGGCTCCCAACAAAACTGCGCCTTCTAACAAATGTATCGTCACATTTGATTTCAGGTGAATGGACCCGGTAAGAAATCTTCCCACATCGAAAACCAATCTTCCGCCACCTTGTTGATGAATATAGTCAATGGCAAATTGAATGGATCGGGTATTAAGCGTTGCTCCATCTGAATAAATACCAAATAAAGAAGCCGGATAATCTTTAGCTGAGCTTTGTATACAATGAAAGCAAATGATTAAGACAATGAAATACTTCCTGGCAAACATAGTTTGACTTTACGTCACGAATTTATGGAAACTTATCATCTTGAATTTGGCTTTCTGACCTTATTGCCTTAATAGTATAATAAAGTAGAAGTTAATATTAACCTTATTCGCTTATTCCTTGTATACTTGTAAGGTAATAAGGTATTTTATTATCTCTTGTCAGTGAAATGAAATTTGGAAAATTTGATTGACACTTGAATCCTAAAATGTTTTCGTAAAATGAAGCAGTCGCCAGGACGTCTTTTGTCCGGAGAATGGGGCTGAGAAAATGGAATTTAGCGTTCATTTCACAAAAGTATTTTTTATCCTTGCTATTTACTTTTATCCATTTTTACGCCAGGCTCACCTAATTCTTTTCTGAGCGTTTGGTTTTTCCGGAAATTTTCCTGGTTTGAGCGTCCCGTAGAATTGTCAAAAATGAAAAAATGGATACAATGGGCTTTATACATTTTAACTCTTTCGCCGTGTTGGTATTCGAAGTTCGGATAACTTTAGTGGTTGTTGGCCTGTCACTACTTTTCCGGGTGTTTCTTTCTTCTCCCCGGGGCTTTTGCAAAAAAAGTGGGAAGCATTAACGATAGTAAATTGTCAGGGTATCGATTAATTCGCCGCAGTGGCGTGTCATGTAACCAATAAATGCTTCAAATAATTTGCCTTCATCAGTATCTGATCTTGATTGCACCTTTGCAAATAAAATATTTTCCGGTGCCGTTGTCACAGTTACCGAACCATTAAACTTAATATGCTTCCATTTGTTTTTGCCTGATTTGGAAAAAGACGTCCCTTTTCCCCGCAATGACCGTTCCTTTGCATTCAATGAGGAAATAATTGTTTGTTCATTGTCAGACCTGGGATTGGCTTGTATAAGTTTCATGTTTGGTAATGTTTAATCATTACACGGTGGAAAAGTATGGCCGGTTGATGCCGGTGTTGGCGTTCAAAGTCCGGATATGTATGATGTAAAACATCTCACCAGCAACAATGTATTGCCGCGATTGATCAATAACTACTTTTTCGGTTGTTTATGATCACTGACACAGTTATCGATCTCCTTATTGGTATATTCTAATTTTTCAATAACGGATGGATATGCGTCCCCTAAAATTTTGTATTGAAGTAAGTACCGGGTGTATATATCATGAATCTTTTTCAGTTCTTCGATCGATTCACCGGAATACATATCCTGGGTGAAAAGTTTATCGGCGTTTGTTAAATGTGACCGGTAGATGTGAATCTTTACCAAGTCAGAAATAATGGTGCTCTTGGTTTTTTCCTGGTTCATATAAATGTAGTTTTGGTTTTTTGGGAATGTTGGTATACAAGGTAAAAAAAATTTCTGAGTCTTTTAGCAACAAGCTGGACCGGGCCCTGATCGGGAGTGTCAGTCAAAGGCCGGTGGCAAATGAAGATCATTCAGATAACTGGCCCCGTGGCGGCCGATTTTCAGCAGCTCATCGATATTTTCATAGTGATCCATTTCAATGATGGAGCTTACTTCTTTATCATTTTTTTCCAAGCCTAGTTTTTCTTTAAGATACGTCGTGGTCAGTTTTACATTGAATCTTAGAAATGAAAAGAGTTTTTCTTTTGTGTAAGCGGTGGCTTTTAGATCGTTGTACTGGCTGTCGATGGCCTCTGCGTCGCCATAATTTTTGCCGAGGATCTGCATCATTACTTCATTCATTTCGAGAGCATCTGTCATAAATAGCTCGGGTAGCTTGGGAGACCAACTAAGAGTTTTCCTGCTGAGGATATCTTTTACACTA
>DASVAM010000527.1:0-4325 GCA_036376375.1 Chitinophagaceae bacterium | reverse complement strand
AAATGCCGGTTTCACTTTTAAAAATTAATTCCTGATGCAATTGCTGTTGAGGCCATTTCAGTGGATCTATTGTATTTATGCAATCATTCTTTTCATCGGCATTATGTTTTTGCTTTTTCCATTTGTCTTACTATCGACATTGTTTGGTCGCATAAAGGGCGGAAACATGATCTATCGGATTTGCATGTTGTGGGCTGATATATGGTTCTTTCTGGTAGGCATCTGGCACAGGAATATCTATGAACAGCGAATGAATACAAACCAGCAATACATTTTTGTGGCGAACCATATTTCATACCTCGATGGGCCGATTATTGTAAAGGCGATCCGGAGACCTATCCGGGCTCTTGGTAAAGCAGAAATGAGCAAGGTGCCCGTATTTGGTTTTATATACAGAGCCGCTGTTGTGATGGTTGATCGTAGCAGTGCAGAGAATCGGGCAAAGAGTGTGAGGAATATGAAGTCAGTTTTGAAAAAAGGTATTTCTATCTTTGTTTTTCCTGAAGGGACATTTAATTTGACGGGTAAACCCTTAAAAGATTTTTATGATGGAGCGTTTCGGGTTGCATTAGAAACACAAACACCGATCAAACCCGTTCTATATCCCGATGCTTATGATCGGATGAATCATAAAAGTATATTTTCCTTGACCCCGGGTAAGAACCGTGCAGTCTTTCTCGAAGAAATTCCTGTTGAGGGATTAACAATATCGGATCTGCCATCAGTGAAGCAGAAGACCTATGAACTTATGGATAAGAAACTCCGTGAGTATAAAGCGTCATGGATGAGGTCGTGAATGGTGAATGGTGAATTGTGAATGGTGGATTATGAATGGTTTATAACTAAATTGCATGTTTCGTTGACAATTGATCATTCAGCTTTCACATGTTTGCAGAAATTATCATTCCTCTTGCGCTCCCGAAAAACTACACATGGTCTGTGCCGGATCATTTGGCGCAGCAGTTGCATGTTGGTTGCCGTGTGGAGGTGAATCTCGGAAAGAATAAAAAATATGCGGGGATTGTCAAAAGGATCCATCAGGAGAAACCGGATTTTTTCGAGGCAAAAGATATTCTGAATGTACTGGATGTTGAGCCGGTCGTATTCGAAGAGCAATTAAAGTTGTGGGAGTGGATCGCGGCTTACTATATGTGCAGTGAGGGTG
The DNA here is from genome assembly GCA_036376375.1 of Chitinophagaceae bacterium. Classification (GTDB taxonomy): domain Bacteria; phylum Bacteroidota; class Bacteroidia; order Chitinophagales; family Chitinophagaceae; genus VBAS01. The sequence goes on along the minus strand of DASVAM010000527.1, from coordinate 3,160 downwards.
AAGTGATGGCCGCTGCTTTGCCGGCCCATTTCAAACTAAGCAGTGAAACGATCCTGGTTTTTAATGATGAATATGGCGATGATTTTTCTGCTCTTGACCACGATGAATACCTGGTCGCGGAAGCGTTATTGATAAAAAAGGAGTTGAAGCTTACTGAGGTGCAACAAGTGCTGGATTCATCTCATGTTTACCCGGTTATCAATCGGCTAATACAAAAGAGAGTTTGCTTTGTTTGGGAAGCATTAAAGCAAACTTATGCGGCCAAAAAAGAAACTTATGTACTCTTAAATCCTGAATATGGCACTGATGAGAAGCTTTCTGAGCTGTTGAATAACTGGACAAGAGCACCCAAACAAATGGAGCTTTTGTTGAGCTATCTCCATTTAATAAAAACAGAAGGAGAGGTCACCAAAACAAAACTTTTAAAAAAGTCAAATGCTTCTGAAGCGCAGTTGAAAGGGTTAGTTGAAAAAGAGATACTGAGGTTGGAGAAAAGAGTTGTCGACCGTCTGTTATATTTACCCAAAGACATAAAAATAGATTTTGAATTAACCACACTCCAGCAGGAAGTTTTTGAACATATTCAAACCTCGTTTTCTGAAAAGCAAGTTTGCTTTCTTCATGGTGTAACGAGCAGTGGTAAAACTCTTATTTATGTAAAACTTATAGAGCAGGTCATCCGGGAGGGGAAACAGGTTTTATACATGTTGCCGGAGATCGCATTAACCTCGCAGATCATTCGGCGCCTGCAAAAGCATTTTGGTGGATATGTCGGGGTTTACCATTCTAAATTTTCTCAGAATGAAAGAGTGGAGATCTGGAATAAAGTCCGGAATGGTGAATTGAAGGTTGTCCTGGGTGCCAGGTCTGCTGTTTTTCTTCCCTTCCAAAATCCTGGATTGATCATATGTGATGAAGAACACGACACTTCATACAAACAACATGACCCTGCTCCGAGATATAATGGAAGAGATGCGGCCATTTATTTTTCATCATTGTTTGGTGCAAAAACCTTATTGGGAAGTGCGACCCCTTCGATGGAAAGCTATTACAATGCAATAACGGGAAAATATGGATTAACAGAGTTGACGCTACGCTACGGCGATGTTCACTTGCCGCCAATCGAGATCGTCGATACAAAAAAAGTATTTCAAAAAGAAAAAGGTAAAGTGATGCTTTCACCGCCACTGGTCGATTCCGTTAATGAAGCACTGGCAAGACAAAAGCAAGTCATACTTTTTCAGAACCGTCGTGGCTATACTCCTTACCAGGTTTGTAACACCTGCGGCTGGATACCACAATGTAAATATTGCGACGTGTCGCTGACTTATCATAAAATCTCCAATAAACTAATTTGTCATTATTGTGGAACTACTTATGCACCCTTGGTGACATGTGCTGCCTGTGGTAACCACAATTTCGTACAAAGAAATTTTGGAACCGAAAAGATCGAAGAGCTATTGCTGGAGCAGTTTCCGGATGCTAAGATCGCCCGGATGGACATGGATACGGTTCGTGGTAAGAATGCGCATGATATATTGATCCAGCAATTCGAGCAACAACGTATCGATATATTGGTAGGAACACAAATGGTAGTAAAGGGGTTGGATTTTGACAATGTTGATCTTGTTGGTATTTTGGATGCTGATGGTTTGCTAAGCTTTGCGGATTTCCGGGTGAATGAAAGAGCTTTTCAACTGATGGAACAGGTAAGTGGGAGAGCAGGACGTAAAGAAGCAACAGGTAAAGTGCTGATCCAGACAATTCAGCCAACTCACCCTGTTTTACAATTGGTAAAAGAACATGATTACAAAAAACTGTATGCTGAAGAAATTGAAAAGCGAAAACAATTCTTTTATCCTCCTTTTTCAAGATTGATCCATGTTACTTTTAAGCATAAAATAAAAGAAGTAGTAGAAAGAGCAGCTTATTTTTTTGCTGATGGACTAAAAGCAAAACCTGCCCGTTCGCCAGGCGGGTATGGCCAATACCTGGTTGGCCCTGCTGAGCCTGTTATCAATCGTATTCGCAACCAGCATTTGATGGAGTTACTGGTAAAACTTCCCCGCGATACAAAAACGATCGCTAATTGTAAAAAAGATATGCTGGAGCAGGTGGCAATGCTGCATCAGCATAAAAGTTTTAAAAGTGTGACCGTGGTGAATAATGTGGATGTAGTGTAGGAAATTTCATGTCCCCACTTCTACCAGTTATAGAAGACAAAAAAATAGATGAAAACGATCGCAACAGCGACCCATAGGATTTTTTTGGTCAGGGAAGTAGCTTTTTTAAGATACCCGGTTTTTTTTGGATAGAATAGAGGATAGGCTGTATAGCATTGCACATCGTATAAAATAAAATCATGCAGATCCTTTCTTTCTTTATCGGTTAGATGAAGCTTCGGGTAATTTCCGCTGGATAACCAGGCATCAATTTGTTTCACTTCTGCCGGAGTTGCTTTTCCCTGGAGAAAACGCTCAAGCTTATTTTTCAAGACTTCTGTTTGCATGATAAGGCGGTTAAAAAAATGTTTTTCTGAATCCCAATACAAGATTATTCACTAACAATTTCCAGCCGAAAAAATAGTGCTGCTCTTCCATTCTCTTTGGTGTTGGTTCATTGGCATACCTATAAGTTGCCGTTTCAATCGGGTTATTGGAAGACTGTGAAACTGGCCGATAGGCTGACCGGATATTATCAAGAGAAAATTCGGAATCAAGATATGCGGTCAGTGCTGTATTGGAAGGTTCTTCCACCATTCTTTTGTATAAGTGATAGGTCGTGCTTTTTCTGACCTTTTCCCCCAAATAAGCCTGGAGTGAAAAATCAGCCGGAATATAATGGCGGTTCTCCCATATTTCAATAAAAATATTCCGTGTTATTTCAGCGGCAGATGCTTTCGAATTGGTTTTGCCAAAGGAGTATTGGTATAAAAAAAACCAATACCGGCTAATAAGATCTTCAAAAGCGGTGGAGTCATCAATACGAATCGCATCCAGCAATTCCGTATCGGTTGCATAATTCTGGTTCATAGTCCCTCAGTTTAATGTATGGCAATCTGAAGGTCTTTCTTAGGAAGGAACTATTAAGTTACTAATAAAAACCTTACAAACAATGTAATCACATATCGTTTATTGATAGGTGGTTTGCAAAATTTGTA
>DASVAM010000524.1:0-2338 GCA_036376375.1 Chitinophagaceae bacterium | reverse complement strand
TTATTGGTACCCTCGCAAAATGTACCGGCCCTCAATGTAACAAAAGCATACGTATCGTCAGCCACCACTGGATCACATGCCCGGAAATGCTGAACAGAACCTTCAGGAACAGGTGCAGCCGGGTTGGATATATCAAAAATGAACATGCCATTTGAAGAGCCCATGAATAGTTTGTTCTTAAAAGGATAAATAGTTTCAATGTTCCAGCCAACGCCCACTGTATTCTGCAATTGCGGATCGCTCAGTAGTGAAATGTCCAATACTTTCAGGCTCGAAATATTTACGGCATATAAATAATTATTTACAATGCTAAAGCGGGACATAGAACCTGCTATACCGGTTATCGCTTTCACTCCACCACTATTACCAGCAGTAGCTTGCGCTGAACTGAACCTCAGGAAAGCATCCCCACTTATCCATCCGCGGCCGGCAGGGGCCTGGTCAATTATTTCTTTTATTCTTCTTTCGGTCCATCCAACGATCACTTTAGTTGAATCAGCCACGAAACCCGCAACATAAAATCTTTCAGGAAAAATATTTGGGACTACCTTTTTCAAAGTTGCATTCAATGGATCGCTGATATCGACAACTACAAGATCGGTATAGAGGTCTGCATAAAGCATCGAGCCCTTCACAGCTATGTCAACATTTCCGGGAATATTTATAAATGATCTAATAAGCGGGTTAGAAGGATTCGAGTTGTCAATGACATGGACTCCCTTATTTATTTCATTTAGGAAAATATAATTGCCATACATGTAAATTTTTCCGGGATTGGAAATCGAAATGGCTGCACTGCTTTTTATTTCAGCCTGCACTTCCGCCTTGCTTTTATAAATAGGTTCAAAAACCGAATAGGTCCTGGTTATTTTGTCTTTGAGACAGGATTGCAAAGCAAAAACCATGATTGCAAGAAACGGCAGAAAGATAATTTTTCTCATACAAGCAAATTTTAAAAGTTGACAACGATTCGTGAATATCCGTTGCCTGTCCGTACGGAAATTTTAATGATGTTAACAATAAGCTTCATACGATTTACCGGTCATCATTTTTTTGATCAAAAAGAATTGCAGTGCGAAGGCCAGCAAAAAACAGGTATCCCCGATTATCTAAAGGATTATCGACAAGCTTGTTCAAATGAATATTTATTACAGGTCCAAGCTTCCATTGCGCGGTCTTACTATTAGCGATCGTCCATGAAAAACCAGTTGTCAAACTGAACTGAGTTTTATTCAATAGTTTTTTGTTCTGGTAATAAATTCCGTTAAAAGCAGTATCATACATGATCGCATTGGTTGATAAGAGTTGACCGACCGTAAACCCTGCACTCCAAACAAAAGGTTTTGTCTTGTTTTTATTCAATTGCCATTGGAAATTCAGCGGTAATTCAATAAAATGATACTGATTGGTATATTTTATCGTTTCGCCGCCCGCATTGTAAACAGAATTGGCACCCGCATCAAGAGCACTTGCAAATCGATTATTGTTTATGAGTGAATCTCTCCTGGTTCCAATGTGAAGGACATTACTATAATACCCATATTGCAGTCCAAATGAAAGACTGGTACGGGATGACAATTGTCTTTGCACAAATGCACCAGCCTGGAAACCAAATCCGGGTTTAGGATCAGCAGGTTTTTGCCTCGCCGGAGGCATGCCAGCTCCTGAACTTACATTATTCATGTCAGCAAACCGGCTGCTACTGCTTTGCGAACTTATTGGAAGACCATCACTATTCAAAGCTGCAACGCCCGGAGTGATATGCAGCCCCCATTTCCATTTTTTTTCGGAACTCTCTTGTTTAACTATTGGCTTAGCGGGCTCTTTTGCCGGTTCAACTCTCAGAATGGTATCTTTCTTTTCTGAAGATTTTTTTTCCGGTTCAACCCCATGGGTCTTTATCGAATCAATTCCTGCCGCAACCGGTTTCTCTACGGTTTGATTGGTTGCATCTTGGTTTACGATTGTCACCGTTTCTTCATTTACAACCGCCGAATCTGTGGTCTTACCCTCAACAATTGCATTTTTCTTTTTTGAATTCGATGGTCCAATTGCAACGGAAGCTTCCGGTTTATTATCGATTTTAGTTTTTGAAACCACCAGCTTTTTCACATCATTTGCATTCTTGTTTTTTTCCTCAACATCGGTCCCTTTTTTTGATAGGCTGATATCCCTTTTATCGGCCGCTGATCTTTCGCCTTTTAATTTATCATTTTCAGTAGTTCCGGGGGTGTCGTTCATATGTTCCTTACTTATTACTTCTTTATTTTCTTTTACTGTTGAAGTATTATACGTTTCTTCCGACTTTGAATTTTCATTTTTTTGTTTTTCGGTTGTA
>DASVAM010000506.1:0-4966 GCA_036376375.1 Chitinophagaceae bacterium | reverse complement strand
CGCAGTTGCATGATCACGGTAAAAAAAGATGGATCCGGTAATGCTGTCACTGAATATTATGTAGGAACGGCGGCTGGTTTGTTTGCCGTAGAGAATTTAGGCCCGACATTAATAGGCGGGGGTTCTCCAACATGGCAACGTGAAGGAGCAACGACACTGAATTATGCAGTGATCAACTCCCTTGCTTACAGACCGGGAGATAATGTATTGCTTGTCGGTACACATGGTAATGGTTTGTATTATACTTTTTTGGGTACTCCAAATCTTGTTACCGGAATTAATAACCCGGTATTGAATGATAAAGATTTTATAACAATGGTCTATCCAACGGCGAGCGAAAGCATTATTCAATATCGCATCGGCAACAAAACAGATGTAAAAAAGATCTCTGTACAATTATATAATATGAAAGGGCAGGAAATGTACCGGATGGAGACTGGTTATCAAAATGGTAGTATTACTATCAACCGCTATCCAAAGGGAGCCTATATATTGAGTATTTACAGTGATAATAAAAAGTATCGGCACGTTCAGAAGATTATCAGGTAGTAAAAAAGCCCCGTTCTGAGCGGGGCTTTTTCTTAACAGTTCTTTTGGAGTCATATGGGTCCTTGTCGCATCTTTATTACATGAGCAAAAAGATTTTTATACCAACATTCCTTTTGATCATTTTCACTTCGGGTTTTAAACAGCTAAAACCGCCTGTGAAAAAAGTTTATGGATATAAACAGGCAAGTATTCCCGGCATTTTGCCGGACTATTCTGAAGAAAATGATATACAGCCAACGGGTAAAACAAAACCAAAACAAAACTATAATTACTGGTTCTTTCTTGAATTTCCCAAAACGGAAAAAGTAAATATTACGGGTCTTTGGATATCCGGTATTCGTTACGAGATCAAATCAGACACCATCACTGATCTGCCGGTAAGAAAGATCGTATTTACAGGGTTGGAAAAAAATGATACTACGATCATGGTGCCTGCGACAAAAAACAGAGTGATCCTTGTTCATCCTTCCGGTGAAAGCAAGACCGATGATTCAAAATATGCAGTACAGCTTGCCGGGCGGAATGAATTGGTTATTCGTTATACATGGAAGAATAAAATCTATTATTCAACGATGAAAAAATTGAAAGAACTGATTCCTGATGTTCGTCAATAAAATATATTTGTCACTCTCAGATTTTTTTTTACTTTTAAAAGTTCGATTGCTTGCCATTTTGGCGAAGGCGGTGTCCCGGTAACTATCGGGATGCCGCTTTTTATTTACGTCATTGTTGATAAATAACCGGCAAGGGCATTACTTTCTGTTATGTTTTTGTATTTTGAAGAAATTTTGCAACTATGGCGCTTCAACCCTGGCGAACCGGAAAGGTGATCCGCATAGAAAATGAAACACCCAATACCCGGCGATATTGGATCCAGATCCCCGAACTGGAAAAGTTTGATTTCATCCCAGGGCAATTCATCACTATTGACCTTCCCATTCATGAAAAACCAAATAAAAGAATCAGAAGTTATTCTATCGCGAGCTGGCCGGATGGGACAAATGTCCTGGAGCTCATTATTGTTTTATTGGAAGGCGGGGTAGGAACAACATACCTTTTTAATCATATCGATGTCGGCAGCGAATTGACGTTGCGCGGTCCGCAGGGAGTTTTTACATTGGATGATGAGGATCTGAGAAAAGAAATAGTTATGATCTGTACGGGCACCGGGATCGCTCCCTTTCGGAGTATGGTCAATTATATTAAACTCCATAATGTTCCGCACAATAACATTTATCTGATCTTTGGCACACGGAAGAGATCTGATCTTCTATACTATGAGGAAATGAAAAATCTTCAATTGGAAAAGTTTTATTATATCCCGACACTTTCCCGCGAAGAGTGGGATGGACGGACAGGTTACGTCCATCCTATTTATGAACAGTTATGTGCCGCCAAACAACCTGCCTTGTTTCTTTTGTGTGGCTGGAAAGTAATGATTGATGAAGCCAAACAAAGGATTCTTGCAATGGGATATGATAGAAAATCAATTCACCAGGAATTGTATGGATAAAAATCATCTTTTATCTTAATAAATCTCATGTTCGAATTTCATTCACACTTGTTATATTCGTAAAAATCTGAATTTCCCTATGGGTGCATCTTCACTCATTGTTTTGATGATCTCCGCGATTGCTTTCTCTGGCATCGCTATCCTTATTTCTAAGGTAGTTTTAAAAGCAACAAAAAATAAACAAAAAGGTGAGCCTTATGAATGTGGTATTCCGACAACAGGACCGAGTTGGATACAGTTCAATGTAGGATATTATCTTTTTGCCTTAATATTTCTAATTTTTGACGTTGAGCTGATATTTCTGTACCCCTGGGCGGTCGTTGTTAAAAGCGCGGGCTGGATCGCCCTCGTCGAAATTGTGATTTTCTTTTTCATTATTTTCCTGGGCTTTTTGTATGCACATAAAAAAGGGGCACTAAAATGGCAATAAGCTTGTCAAAAAATTGAAAAATGCCGGACAAATTCAAATCAGAGTCATCACTTGCTTTTCCGGGAGAAGTTCATCCGGCTCCCGGCGGCGGAGTATTGGTCAGTAAGCTTGATGATGTCATCAATTGGGCAAGATCAAATTCGTTATGGCCACTGGTATTTGGTACCAGTTGTTGTGCCATTGAGATGATGAGTGCTGCCTCCGCAAAATACGATTGGAGTCGTTTTGGATTTGAAGTCGCGAGAGCCACGCCCCGGCAAGCTGACGTAATCATAATTGCAGGTACGATCGTCAATAAAATGGCGCCGGTATTGAAAAGGTTGTATGATCAAATGGCCGATCCAAAATATGTGATTGCAATGGGAGCCTGTGCAACCAGCGGTGGCCCCTTTTTTTACAACACTTATTCCGTTGTAAAAGGTGCAGACCATGTTATACCGGTTGACGTATATGTTGCCGGTTGTCCGCCAAGACCGGAAGCATTGATCAATGCATTGATGTTATTACAGGAAAAGATAAAAAAAGGATTAACAAGAGAACAGATCAGGGAGGAAAGTAAGATAGTCCCGATAGATATCGGCAAACAAAAGGCTGTATAAATAATGACAAAAGACGAATTAAAAATCAGGATCACAGAATTAATTCCTACGGCAACATTTGACGAAAGCAGTGAATGGTTGAATATTATGATCACACCTTCAGAACTGTTAACTGCCGCGGGGATCCTTAGAAACCACCCTGACTTTAGTTTTGATTACCTCTTTTGCCAAACCTGCGTTGATTGGAAAACACATCTTACAATGGTTTATCACCTGGAATCAACCAAATACAGGCACCAGGTTGTGGTGAAAGTACAATTAGACAGGAACAAAGCTGAAGTAGAAACGGTGTCGCATATTTGGAGAACGGCAGAATTTCATGAGAGAGAAGTATACGAAATGTTTGGTGTAAACTTTTTAAATCATCCTGACATGCGATTATTGATATTGCCTGACGGATGGGAAGGAAGAAATCCCTTACGAAAAGATTTTGAAGATCCTGTTAACATGATTAAACTGTAATGTACCGCGAAACCGAAATATTAAAGCAGCCTGGTATCGGTACACCCGATGTGTTCGGTGATATGGTCATTAATGTAGGACCGCAGCACCCGGCCACTCATGGAGTTTTGCATTTGGTAATAACATTGAACGGAGAAACCATCAAAAAAGTAGAGCCTCATCTTGGTTATATTCACCGTTCTATTGAAAAGATGTGTGAAAGTTTAACTTTCCGACAGTTCATTTATGTCACCAGTAAAATGGATTATCTCTCTTCACACATTAATAATCATGGTTGTTGTTTGTGCGTCGAGAAGGGATTACAGATCGAGGTTCCGCCAAGAGCACAAGTGATAAGGGTTTTAATGGACGAATTGACAAGACTTGCATCACACCAGTTATGGTGGGGTGCAGCTGCAATGGACATTGGTGCACTCACTCCTTTCTTTCTTGCTTTCCGTGAAAGGGAAATGATCAATGATATCATGGAAGAAAGTTGCGGAACCCGGTTGACCATGAATTATATGGTACCCGGCGGCGTGATGGCTGATGTTCATCCCAATTTTCAAAGAAGGGTAAAAGAATTTGTTGCTCACTTTAAAAAGAAGATCGATGAATATGATGAATTACTGACGGGCAATGTGATCTTTCAAAACAGGGTGAAAGGTGTCGGGAATCTTTCAAAAGAAGATGCAATTTCATATGGTTGTACCGGGGCAACTGCAAGAGGAAGTGGTGTCAGCTGTGATATTAGAAAATTATATCCCTATGAAGTGTATAGTAAGCTGCAGTTTAACGAAATAATTGAAACAGGTGGCGATTGCTTTGCCCGCTATATGGTTCGAATGAAAGAAATGAGAGAATCACTCTCAATAGTTGAGCAAATAATAGACAATATACCCGAAGGTGATGTGCAGGCAAAAACAAAAGCCGTTTTAAAATTACCAAAAGGAGAATATTATTCAAGAGTAGAATCAGCGAGAGGTGAGTTTGGCGTGTATATAGTGAGCGAGGGTGGAACGACGCCCTACAGAATTAAGTTCCGATCACCGGGTTTTAGTAACCTTAGTGCATTAGATCAAATGGCAAGAGGTGGAAAGATCGGCGACCTTGTCGCCATTATGGCGATGATCGATTTGGTGATACCGGATATAGATAGATAGACAATTGCAGATTTAAGATTGCAGATTTTAGATTTATAAATCCGCAATCTTAAATCTAAAATCTAAAATCGTAGATGCCAAGTTTAGAAAATATAGCGAATAGTATCCACGAATGGCTGACTAATTCATTCAGCGCTCCATGGCCCATGCTCATTGAATTTGCTATTGTGGGGGTATGCATTATCGGGTTATTTGCTATGCTTGGTTTGGTGCTTATTATGATGGAAAGAAAAGTTTCTGCATGGATGCAATTGCGTCTTGGTCCGAATCG
>DASVAM010000501.1:0-8207 GCA_036376375.1 Chitinophagaceae bacterium | reverse complement strand
GACACAAAGATTGATGTTGCAGGTAGCGGAATAGTTTGTTATTATGTAGATATTAATACAGCACCAGGCGGGTGGCCTCCATTAAAAATCGCTACTGTAAGTTTTTCAAGTAGTACAGAGTTTAACCTTGGAACAATTGTATGTAATCCAGAACTAGGAACGGGTTCAACTGACAATGAGGTGGAGGTATTACCTATTAAGCTTGTATATTTCAATGCTGCAAGAAATAATCAAAATGTAAACCTTTCATGGCAGACTTCGATCGAAGACAACAACAAAGGTTTCGATCTTCAAAGATCGACAGGTAGCGCCGGTGGCTGGGAAACATTTGCCTTTGTTCCATCACAAGCCCTGAATGGTAACAGCAATAGTGCATTGAACTACCAGTTCACTGATATGAATAACACTTCAAAAGGTATCACCCAGTATAGATTGAAACAAATTGACAACGACAACCGTTCTTCATACAGTCTGATTCGTTCGGTTCGTGGATTAGGTCAAAAAAGCAACACGATCATCTACCCCAATCCGACCCGTAATGGTAAAGTAAATGTTGTGTTTGAGGATGCGAATAGCACTCGTGATATCTCTTTGATGGACGTAAGCGGAAAAACATTAAGACAATGGAAAGGCGTTACCAATAATAACATCCAGATTGATAACCTCAATGCAGGATTCTACACGATCAGAATTATGAATATTGAGACAGGCGAACAATCGGTAGAGAAATTCATTGTAAACAAGCGTTAAAGCTCAAGGTTTTAACCAACGGCGGGGGCGACCTTCGCGTCGCCCCTTTTTTAGATTATTTTTTTGTCATTTAAATTTTTTGGTTATCTTGACTATATAATTACCCTTCTCCACTCTCCTTTGAGAAAACCCCAGTTGACTTATTGCCGCCAAAGATTCTGACCATTTAATTCTGTATCCGTAACCTTTGATCCTGTCACGTTAAAATCCTATCGACAGTTTTTCCTGAAAGGCCCACGGAGTTGCTTAAAGATTTAGACATTCATCTTCAGCCTGGATTTTATATTCTGCATCCTGTTAAATCTTTTTATTAATAATAAAACCTTGAAGTATGAAAAAGAATCTACTTTTATTTTTATTGATGTTTTCATCAATAAGCTTTGTTTTTTCACAAACACCCTGTGTTGCTGATTACCAAGTCAATAATGGCGGGGGTAACTGTCCCGATTTAGCGGGAAACTCTGCAACAGGAACGATCACGTTAACATTTGATGGCCCTGTTGATCCACTTAATATCGCCACCATCGTCAGCGTTTTCGACATCACTGATCCTCTTAACCCGGTTTTAGTCACTGATATTGTCTACGGCGCGGGCGAATTGCTCAATAATGGCGATGTAAAATATTGCTATTATGTCGGGCCGGCTAATAACAACAATCTTTCAGGACGCAATTCACGGTTTCGGTTTCTGATTGTTTATGCTGGTGGAGCGCTGTGTGTTGAAGGGGCTACTCTTCCTGTGTCTTTCGCCGCCTTTACAGCTGCCCGCAGCAGTAGCGTTGTTTCTTTAAAATGGACGACAGCTTCCGAAAGCAACAATCTTGGTTTTGAAATTCAGCGGTTGATAGGTAATAGCGGCTGGCAAACTCTTTCTTTCATCCCTTCACAGGCTGTTGGAGGTAATAGCGCATCTGATCTTACTTATTCTTATTCTGATTTGAATCAAACGAAAGGTATCAGTCAATACCGCATTAAACAAATTGATATTGACCGGAAAGCTAAATACAGTGAGATTCGTGCCGTACGTGGTGAAGGTCAAAAAGGTAAGACGATCATTTATCCTAACCCAACCAACGATGGCAAAGTAAGGATCGTATTTGAAGATGCAGACGCTATTCGTGATGTATCGGTTACTGATATGAGCGGGCGTATTATTAAACAAATGAAAGCAGTTACAAGCAATAATATTCTTATTGAGAATCTGATTGCAGGCATTTATACTGTCAGGATAGTAAATAATGAAACCAGCGAACAGGAAGTCCAAAAGTTCGTGGTAAACAAGCGTTAAAGCTTCAAGGTTTTAACCAACGGCGGGGGTGGTCTTCGAGCCACCCCTTTTTTATTTTTTCTCCATTACAATTTTTTGTATCTTAAAACATCAATTCTGTTTTTCCACTCTCCGTTGAAAATACCAGAGACTGGTTCTTATTGCCACCAACAACGAAAGCTCCTGTTTAGTAACTTCTGAGAATATCCTATGATGGGTATCGTTCCAACACCTATCAAGAACTTCTCCTGGAAAAGCCAATCGGCATTTTATCCTCAAGATTTGTCTAATTACCTGTTGCCTGGATCTGTTCTTATCTGAATCCCTGGTAAATCATTTTTGTTAACTATTAAAACCTTGTGGTATGAGAAAGATCCTACTTTCAACTTTCCTGGTGGGAGCAATCTTGGGCTCCATTAAATCAGAGGCCCAGTGTGACCTCCAGTTTGCTAACCTTGTAATTTCGCCTGTGGGTGATCCTGTAACCCTGGCACCTGATAAATGCGAATACAGGTTCAATGCCTCATTTGATATTGTCACAAATTCCGGATTTAAGTATTTGTTTTTCCATTCATGGTTGCTGGCTGATTATCCAATCCGTCCGGTATTTGATTGTAGCGGAAATACGCCTGCTGCCGATCCTGGTACGAATATTCAACTTGGTACCACAGTAGATCAGCCCGGTAAATCGTTCCTGGATATCGGGTTCATAAACTTGACGGACTTAACATTTGATGCTAATACGCCGGTAAATGTGACAGCTAATTTTGCCACTTCGTATCCGAATGATAATTCGGTTGCTTTAACTCAGCCGTCTAATTCGACAGGCTTAAATGCAATTGTTACGCGGAAAGGTAGCAGCGATACATTACATTTTGACGTGACCAATATCAGAATCGTGATCAATGTCGACTGCAATGCATCGCTCATCGTTAAATCAGATATCTGGGGATCAAATGCAAATGCACCAGATCCCAAGGCACAATGCTATATCTGCGGCTTTTCACAATCTTTCGATGACCCGAAAGTTAGCCTCATAAAAATTTGCGCTTCCTCTCCGTTCAAATATGATATCGGATTAGAATCAAGCAGCGCTGTGGATATCCATGTGGTGTATAAATTATATGCACATGATCCGCTATTAGGCGCCGACCCTCATCCAGACGATCCGCTACTGTTTACTTCGGCAATTATTACACTGAACAGTTCTACTATTTATGATCCCGGGCCTATTGATTTGCCGTTCCCCTATTGCTGTAGTGAACCCTATTCGAACTGGGATCTATATGTTAAAGTTGAGGGGCAGGAATTTTCAAATGTGTTGGAAACACCAATCATATCTCAAGCTTGTGCAACACTGCCAGTGAATCTGCGATCGTTTACTGCCGTACGGAATAGTTCATTGATAACTCTTAAATGGGAAACTGTCCGGGAAGAAAATAGTAAAGGTTTCGATATTCAGCGTAAGCTTTCAAACGGTGCATGGCAGAACATAGGCTATCTGGATACGAAGGCGGTCAATGGCAATAGCAGCTCGCCGCTTAGCTATGAGTTTATGGATATAAACAAGACAAAAGGCATCACACAATACAGGTTACGGCAATTAGATATAGATGGTAAGCAATCATTCAGCTTGATCCGTTCTGTTCGCGGGGATGGTCAAAAGGGCAAAACAATAATATTCCCTAACCCAAGCAGTGATGGTAAAGTAAATGTTGTGTTTGAAGATGAAGACGTAAGCCGTAATGTTTCATTGATCGATATGAATGGGCGGGTAATAAGGCAATGGAAAAACGTTTTGAGTAATACGTTACAAATTGAAAACCTGATCCCGGGATTTTATACGCTGGGCATCATTAATGCAGAAACAGGTGAGCAGATCGTAGAAAAGATCGTCGTAAAAACTCGTTAAAGCTTCAAGGTTTTAACCAACGGCGGGGGCGGTTTTCGTGCCGCCCCCTTTTATTTTTCATGGTTAAAACGAAAAAGAAGGATGGTAGTCTTACTTTCCTTGAATCGGTATGTTTAAAATATTCCACACTTTTTAAGATCATTATTACTCATTTCTGCGCACCTGGACGCCAGGATAGGAAAAATCCTTTTGTTAGAACGGAAAATCTATTTGAAAAAATCGTGGACAGGTTTTTGTTCATCCGCATCTGGACGGTTCACATCCTCATGCTTATGCGACTGTCTTCCATGTCCCTTGTAACCAACGTTCATATTTCTTCATTTAAACCATTGTACCATGAAAAAGTTTTTACTCCTTCTTTTTCTTATTTGCGGAGCATTGCTTTCTTCTAATTCACTTAAAGCGCAATGCGATCTGGAATTTCCAGACCTGGCAAGAGGCTTTTCTTCCGACGTGACGCCTTTGGGGCCAAACAAATGCCAGTACACGATCAACGTATCATTTGATATTGTAACCAATTCAGGGTTTAAATATCTTTTTTTCCATTCCTGGTTGTTACAGGATTATCCGGATCCGGCAATATTTGATTGTAGCGGAAATACACCGGCAGTGGATCCTGGTACAAGTGCCCAGTTAGGGACGGCTATAGATGAGCCAGGAAAATCATTTAACGATATTGGGTTTATCAATTTAAATACGTTGACCTTTGACCCGGACGTTGCAGTAGATGTCACGGCTAATGTGGCTACAATCTATCCTCATGATCCCAGCGTCGTGTTGAACTCACCTTTGAATTCTCCCGGAATGACCGCCACCGTGACAAGAGTGGGTAATTCAGAT
The DNA here is from genome assembly GCA_036376375.1 of Chitinophagaceae bacterium. GTDB lineage: Bacteria > Bacteroidota > Bacteroidia > Chitinophagales > Chitinophagaceae > VBAS01. The sequence continues at coordinate 3,438 of DASVAM010000501.1, read as the reverse complement.
ACGCTGCATTTCGATATCACTAACCTGAGGATAATCGTGAACACGCCATGTGGTACTCCTGTCATCATAAAAACCGATATATGGGGATCCAATTCAAATGCGCCGGATCCAAAAGCGCAATGCTATGTCTGTGGTACAAGTCAATCTTTTGGAGACCCAACAATTTCGCTTCAAAAAGCCTGTGCCGTTAGTCCTTTCCAATATAACATTGGTCTAACTTCCTCCAGCCCGGTCGATCTTCACGTAGTTTATAGAATTTATGCAGACGATCTTGATGGTGTAAAAGAACCTGATGGGGATGATTCGCTGCTGGTTGTCTCAGATACCATTGTTGTGAATTCTTCTACATCCTATAGTTCCGGGCTGGTTGATCTTCCGGATAATTTTTGTTGTGTTGAGCCGTGGGCATTATGGGGCCTTTATGCAGAAGTGACTGCAAGAGAATTTGAAAACACGTTAAGTTCGCCCGTGGTCGAACCAGCCTGCGCCACATTGGGCGCCTTGCCTGTCTCGCTCAGATCATTTACAGCGGCAAGGAGTAACTCTACGGTCCTTTTGAAATGGGAGACCGTTACGGAAGAAAGCAACCGGGGATTCTATCTTGAAAGAAATTTGGGAACAGGCCTGTGGCAAACATTGGGCTTTGTTCCAACAAAAGCAATTCATGGCAATAGCACATCGGTTCTCAGCTATGAATATTCGGACCTTAATAATGCTAAAGGAATAACTCAATATCGTTTAAGACAAATTGATCTTAATGGCAAGCAAGCTTATAGTCCTGTACGTGCTGTAAGAGCGGGCGGACAAAAAGGCAAGACAATTATTTATCCTAACCCCAGTAATGATGGTAAAGTAAATGTTGTGTTCCCGGATGTAAGTACGATTCGCGATGTGTCTCTCATGGATATGAACGGTCGCACCATTAAACAATGGAAGGGTATCGCCAATAATAACATACAGATCGATAATTTGATAGGAGGGTTTTATACAATCCGGATTGTAGATAGTGAAACGGGAGAACAGACTGTTGAGAAGATAGTGGTGAAAAATCGTTAAAGCTTCAAGGTTTTAACCAACGGCGGGGGCGGTCTTCGTGCCGCTCCCTTTATTTATTATGAATTATCTGTTGATCATTCATTTACAATACCAAGCAGATCTATTTCAAACACCAGCGTAGATCCGCCCGGAATAGCCTGGTATTGACCGGGTCCATATCCTAATGTGTAGGGGATATATAATTTCCATTTTGAACCTACCGGCATCATTTGGAGGGCTTCCGTCCAGCCTTTTATTACACCATTGACATTAAATGAAATTGGTCCACCCATCTGGTAAGAATTATTGAATTCTGTACCGTCGATATAAGCACCTATATAATTACAGGAAACTTTATCATTTATCGTTGGTTTTTTCCCGGTTCCAACGGTAAGGATCTCGTATTGCAAGCCACTTTTTGTGGTAATTACACCGGGCCTTTTCTTATTTTCTGCCAGAAATTTTTTTCCCGCATCGATCGTCGGTTTATTTTTTACTTCCTGGAGTTTCGATTGATACCGCATCGCCACCATATTGGCAAGGCTATCACTCAGCAATGGTTTTTTTTGGGTTTGCAGATCGTTGATGGCTCTCGATATAATGGTGGGATTAAAATTGGTGATATCAAAATCGCGGAAAAAGCTTATGAGATGAATACCGGCAGCATAACTGGCTGAATCTCTCATATCATTCAGCACAACACCGCTTACCGGGGGTTTTACCGTCTTTTTGGGATCTGACATTAGCTGACTTTGATAAGCCAATACAGCCTTATCTGCGTCCGAATTACTGATCAGTGGTGGTTTGTTTGTCTGCAGATCATTACAGGCTTTTGCCACAACTGCACCATTGAAATTGTAGATATTCTGTGAGCGATATTTGTTGATTATATGAATTCCTGCTGTATAGCTTGCGGAATCACGAAGGTCTTTTAATAATTTGGGTGGTGTTGCAGGCTTTGTGGCGGGTGGCTTCTGAGAGCTGGTTGTAACGGTCTTTTTTGTTTGGGAAAATATCGTGCATGAAAATGATAAATATGTGAACAGGCAAATTATTCTTAGCATAATTAAAATTTGGGTAGCAAATATACCTTATAAGTTCAAGTCTTTTTGTTTCCGTGTTTTTTTGTTTCCTGCCGAAAGATCAACAATAGTAGAAGGAAATCTTTGTTTATGGCCCGTAATAAGGTTTCGGATATAGTTATTGCCCCTGTAGGATGTTAAATATTCTTTGACGTCATCTATATTTGAAAAGTTGAACTCCGATGGCAAATAGCCCATTCCAAAGAATTTTCCCTTATCAACCAGCACGCAGGAGCGTTCGGTTTCTTCAAGGCCCTTGTCAAGGATCGCATAAGAAGAATCATCACTCATTTCAATGATGGCCGTTTTTACCCGTTTGTTATAAGAAGATTTGCTTTCTTGCTTTAAACAAGCTCCTTCGCAGGTTTTATTTTCGACCCCCGTGCAACCTCCATTTCCTTTTTCCAGGAAGCATAATTTGCCACACAATTTATATTCGTCAACCACCGTTCGTAACCAGCTATAGCCTTCTGATAAATGATGAAAGGTGTGAACCGGTTTAAGATTCTTTTTGTTTTTTTCAATGATGAGACGGAGGAAGCCATTTCGGTCCTCGTAAGTATATATACCAAAAACATCTTCCCAATGCTTTTGCGAGTAATTGAACCTTGGCCAGTATTTTTTTATTTCAACGGATTCAAGAATACTCGCCATTAATTCTGTAGCACAGCTTTTATAGCTGATAGAATGGATATGCGTGATAAAGTTTTGTTTTTGCCTGGTTTCAGAATTGTTGCTAAAATGGCTATTAACACGGCTGCGTATATTGATGGCCTTACCTACATAAATTATTTTCCCTTTTGCATCATGAAAATAATAGACGCCGGGTGTTGTTGGTAATACCTCAAAATGCTGTTTAGGCACATTTGGAGGTAAGGATTGCTCCTTTGAATTTCGTAATAAGCTTTTTGTGATAAAATCTTCTTTATCATGCTCGAGGAGTTTGCTAAACACTTTTACGGTTGCTTCCGCATCGCCGCCGGCCCGATGCCGGTTATTAATTTCAATTTCGAGCGAGCGGCAAAGGTTTCCAAGGCTATAGGATGAAAACCCGGGAAATATTCTCCTGCTTAATCTTACGGTGCAAAGTTTTTTTGATTTCAGATCAAAACCGGCTTTTAATAAATGACTTTTTATAAAGCTGTAATCAAAATTTACATTATGGGCAATGAAAATATTTTCTTTTAAAAGATCGAAAATGGTTTCCGCAATTTGATCAAATTGCGGAGCACCAGCCACCATTTCATCAGTAATACCTGTAAAAGATTGTATATATCGCGGGATCGGCTGAAGGGGATTAACGAGTGATTCAAACTTCTTC
>DASVAM010000493.1:0-5251 GCA_036376375.1 Chitinophagaceae bacterium | reverse complement strand
CCGCAAGGATCTCCAATTGTCTTTCTGCAGCTCTCGCGTTAAAAGCTGCACCTAATGCACCGAGATCATGATGTTGATTCACACCTTTGAAACGAATGGGCTCTCCGTTAACAATTAATCCTTTTACCGGATCAAAAACTATTGAACGAACACCAAAGCGGGTCTCATATGCATCAACAAGCTTTCCGTTAATAGATAATTTTGTTATCGCAACATACAAATTTGGTTTTTGGGAAGGCAAAGGTCCCCATAACATTGGCTTATCTAAAACAACAGAACTCTCCATTTTTGCCTTTTTGCCTTTTTGCAGGTTCTGAGTCGATTTTGGAAAAGCTGTAACCTTTTTTCCGATCTTGTTTAGTTTATTATCCCATAGAAACACTTCTGTTGTGACGACTACTTCCTGATCAGCGGGCAGATCATTTTCAATGTCTATTTTAAGATCGATGGTTGCTGATGACGATGAAACATTTCTTGTTGTGATAAATGTTCCCCATTGTGCTATATGTACAGGATTCACTTTTGTTAGCCACACATTACGGTAAATCCCACCACCCGGATACCAGCGGGATGAATTTGTTGGATTATCCAATCTTATTGCCAATTGATTGTCCCCGCCAAAATTTATATAAGGCGTAAGATCGAGACGAAAAGAATTGTATCCATAAGCCCATCCACCAACAAGCCTACCATTTAGCCAAACCATGGCATAGGACATGGCACCATCAATATCCAGGTAAATGGTCTTGCCTTTATCGTAGGCAGGAATATTTATTTTTTTCCGATACCAGGCCACGCCGTGAACGGGTAATCGTCCCATGCCTCCACCAACAATCACATTATTTCCCTCATAAAACGGTTTTGTAATGGCCCAATCATGTGGAAGGTGGACTTGCTCCCATCCATTATCATCATAGTTATTTTGTACAAAAGAAAAGTCACTTCCGGGGTTTCCTTCGGGCCGCTGATGGTGTCTTGAAGGATCTTTTATAAAATCGTTTGCAGTCGGTAATATCCATTTTTTTAGACCATTTTCTGTCGCAGTTCCTGCTAATGCTTCCGTAGGTTTAGTGTCAGCCACCACGTTATCATTCTGATCATTAACATCAGGGCGGACATCATATATCAATTTATCAGGATTCGAATCGTACCGCATAAATCGCCAGCCGTCATTGATCTTTACACGTTGCCTGCCTCCTGTTTGTCCCCTTGCACCGGTGGCTACTATGAGAAGTAATACAAACCCTGTAAATATTCTCATTTTGAAATGAAAATGAACTATCATCACTATATCAAAAATAAATCGTATGTGAAGAATGATCTCATATAAAAAAGAGAGGTGAGTACACCTCTCCTTTTACTGCTTGTCTACTAAATGCCTGTTACGCTTTTCGATTTGATCTGAAAAACTTTTTAAAATCAATATCCTGGATTTTGATAAGCCGTTTTTTCTTCTGGTGTCATATCCATTCCGTCAATTTGGCCCTGTGGAATCGGTCTGAGATAGTGAAACGGCTGAATTGTACGTGTTGTCGTTATGGGTGTATGAGCTCCATAGGTTGCCGCACCAATCTGGTATGAACCAGCAAGCTCATTCCATTTTTGTGTGCGAATCAGGTCGAACCAGCGAAGACCCTCTCCGAAAAATTCACGTGAACGTTCAGCCAGAATATAATTAATGTCTATGGAAGCAGGCGTGGCTGCTGTCATCGCCGCACTATTGTCTGCAACGAATGCTGCATTATCCTTATTAGAGAACTTCCACTTGCCTGCTCTTGCACGCAACACATTCACCAGATCTCTTGCACTCTTACCCGCTACAGGAGTAGCGCCTTTTACTGCTGCTTCAGCCGCAATCAAATAAAGCTCAGAGAATTTAGCAATCTTAAACGGACGGGTCAGGGGAGCGTTTGGTTCGCCCAGCCCAGTAAAGCCGGTACGATATGTTCCCATCTTCCAAAGGCCGGGAAATATGATCCTGCTTATTCCACTGGGTGCAATGACAAAATCAGCTCTGCCCGGTAGTTGGCCGCCACCAACGCCATTCGCAACCTTTCCGGGAAATTTTGCACCTGCTGGATACACTATGCCCACTCCCTGCGAATCATATTCCAGAAAACTCAAAATTGCCTGACCTGGAGTAACTGGCATATCATTAGCATTATAAAGGACAGGGTTAGAAACACCTCCTTTGGGCCAATTGCCCCTATAGACAGTACTGAAAGTGCCATCATAGCGAGAATCCAGTGTCTTTTCAACAAATGTATTTGTGAAAACACCAATAGGTGGAGCCATACGAATATAAGGGCGGCCTAATCCCTGGGCTGCTTCCCTTTGGACGGAGCTGATCGCAGAACCAGTTCCGTCGGGATTTGTTGCGCTGGCCAATACTGTATAGTTAGGTGTTACAAACCAAACCGCTGAATTTCTTCCATCATTACCTATTTCGCTCTGAAAGCCTGTTAATGGAGACCCATTATAAAATTCACTTTGCTCAGTGTGGTCTGCATACAGCAACATTTCTTTGTTTCGATCATTACCACCTACATGAACATCATAAAATGTATTCTCCAAACCAAAAGGTCCGGGATTGTCAATCGCTTGTACGGCGATATTGTAGGCCTGTTGAAAATAATATGCTGCATCTTTACCATCAGGATCAGTTCTTGGTGAAGCAGGATAAGTAGGAATATTGTTTGGATTTTGAAGCCACCAGGCGTAAGTCAAATATGCTTTAGCGAGGTAAAGCCGGGCAACCGTCTTAGTTACACCTCCCGTTACCCGCCCTGTTGTTGGCAAATCATTGATCGCTGTTAGCAAATCAGGAAAGATTCCTTTAGTATAGACTTCGGGCACTGTATTGCGCACAGATTTTCTTGATGGAGATGTATTGAATTTCAGCTCACCCGCACCCAGGTCCAATGGAACCCCTCCAAAGGTTTGTACCAGCATAAAATAATCAAATGCACGGAAGAACCTTGCCTCGGCAATCAGTGCATTAGATAAACCTACTGATGCGGCATTCTCAATAATACCACTTGCCGTATTAATATTAGAAAAGGCGACACCCCATAATACATCAGAACGGCTGCTTTGAGATGTTAGGTTCCCGACACCGCTTAGATCCATGTCTTTGTGATTTCCATCGCCACTTTGTGCATAAGTGTATTCGTCGGTACCTGTCTCCAAGGCATTATAATAATATGGTTGGCCGTAGAGAAAACGCAAATGGGCATATTGGGATGTAATACCTCCCAAAACACCTTTTTCAGTTTTAAAGAATTCGGGCGTATAAATGCTTCGCGGCGTTTCTTCCAGAATTTTATTACACCCTGAAGAGACCAACAGAAGCATGACTGATAGAAGTCCAATAGTTTTTATATTTATGTGTTTCATATTCGTGTTTTTAGAATGTCAAATTAACACCAAGAATATAGTTGCGGGTTGAAGGTGTGTTAAAACCTACAGTCAGTATCCGTCTTGGAAAGCTGCCGGCTGCCTGGTTCTCATTTCCGAAAGAGTTTGTTTCGGGGTCAAGACCTGATTCGTCATGATATGGAGAGAAAAAGACAAATGGGTTTTGAGCCGTAAAGTACATCCGCATTTTAATGTCAGAATTTTTTATAAGACTTCTGCTGAGATCATATCCCAGTGTTATTGTTCTGATCTTCAGGAATGACGCATCGAAATAACTCATAGTATTGGCATATTTATGGTTGTCATTGCTGATAGGACCAGCAGGATTAGGATATTTTGCGCCAGTGTTATTGGGAGTCCAGTAATCAACATCTAAATTATTTCTACGACCAGTGAGCATGTTAAGATAGCCGTTGGCACCATGTATGGTACTAACGAGAATGCCGCCGCTTCTGTAAAGACCTACAAGGCTTAGGTCAAAACCTTTGTAACCAACTCTTGTGTTAAAGCCACCCTGGAAGTCAGGATCCACGTCCATTATTTGCCTGTCATCATAACCCGCTCCGGTACCTATTGCCCTGGTTGGTTTTCCTGTAGCATCATAATCGCCGGTGTACATCACCCTGATCATTCCAACTAAGCCGCCTGGTTCGAGGGTACCCATATAAGCATCAGCGCTATCCTTTTTTGTTTCCCAAAGTCCGATTTTTTTATAATCGTAAATGGCATTTATGTTATGTCCCACAAACCACATATTGCCCACATCACGGGTTTGTCCTGATGCGAGAGAAGTCAATTTGTTATTATTTATGTAGAAGTTGAAACCAGCGTCCCATGTCCAACCATTCTTATTGTCTATGATGGTTCCATTCAAACTAAGCTCAAATCCTCTATTCGAAGTAGTCCCAATATTTGCTGTATAACTGTTAACACCTGATGTTTGTGGTAAACCAAGACCCAAAAGGATATCATAGGTTTCCGTTGAGTAATACTCCATTGTACCAGACAGGCGATTTTTAAAAAGTGAAAAATCCACTCCTACGTTCCAGGTCTCAGAGTATTCCCATCCCAGGTCCTCATTTGGAAGTTGTGATACATAATATCCTGTTGAGTACGCTGTAGGGCCAAAGTTATAAGGCCTTGTGCTCAACAAACCCAGTGTTGCATAAGGAGCAATAGCCTGGTTTGAAGTTTGTCCAAATCCTGCACGAAGTTTCAGATTGTTTATGAAACTAATTCCACTCATAAACGATTCATTGGAAATATTCCAACCAGCTGATACAGCTGGATAAGTATGCCATTTATGACCTTCTGCCAACCGTGATGATGCATCTGAACGAACCGTAGCGGAGATCATATAACGATTTTTATAAGAATACATAACCCGTCCCATGTATGACATAAGCCCCCATAACTGATAGTCCTGGTTGGCAGGATTTACAATTATTTGTCCGGCTGCCTGTCCAAGATTATAGTACAGAAATGCATCAGCAGGTATGTCCTGTGCTGATACGTTTGATCTTGTTGATTTATTTTGCTCGGCTGAGTACAATGCGACTGCATTTATGGTGTGTGTTCCTGCAAATGTTTTATCGTAGCTGAGCAGGTTTTCGATCGTCCAGTGATATGTGTTCCTGTTATCAATAGAGGCCGATGATATAGAATTAGGATTAGCCCCATTGCCTACTCCGGGTCCGGTATACGCGCCATTCTGATTATGTATATAATCCAAACCAAGATTCACTCTATATTTCAAACCGTCGATGAAGGGAAGTTTCACTTCACCAAAAATGGCATTGTAAGATGCAAAGCCCCGGCCTTCATTTATCCATTG
>DASVAM010000488.1:0-3443 GCA_036376375.1 Chitinophagaceae bacterium | reverse complement strand
GATAACCCCTGGCGCAGGGTAAGAAGGTGACCCACAAGGTTACCACTGTCCACAGTGGATACGTATTTTGGATGAAGAGGCAGTAATGATAAGGTATCATACCAGTTATAAAAATGTCCGTCATACCGTTCCATTCTTCGCATTGTATTCAGCGTGTTGTTACACCGTTCTGCCATTTCGCTGCCAGTGATGTATCCGAAATCATAGGCGGCCAGATTTGCCAATAAAGCCAATGCCATATTGGTGGGTGAAGTTCTATGAGCGATGACAGGTGCCGGTCGTTCCTGGAAATTATCCGGCGGTAACCAATTTTCTTCTGCTTTGACGAATTCTTCGAAGAATGACCATGTTCTTCGTGCCGCTTTATGAAGAAATACTTTTTGATTTTCGGAGAGATTTGGCTTTCGTTCTTTTTCTTCTTTACTCAAATACCATGCGATGGCTGGTGCCAATAACCACAATAAAAGTATCGGGCTCGCTACAAGAAAGGCAACAGGATAAAAATATATTAATACTGTAATGGTGATGATGCTTACAAAAGGTCCTATTCCCATTTCATCATAAACGGCAACGAGATTATTCGTGCGAAGCCGGTTGGTGGTTGCCGACGGTGTCCATTCTAATAATTTTCTGCGTGAGATGATAATACGCCATGCCGTGCGGACAATAGCATCGAGGTTTTTATATGCTTCATAAGGCAACACTGCTATTCCGAAAACAAAACGGATCAGGAAATTTCTTACCGAGATACCTACCTCACTAAAATGAGAAGTCAGTGTGATGTCTTCAGGTTTGTTGATCAGTTGCCAGGTAGCCGCAGCCATCAGCGGTAAAAGAATGATAATAGTCACCACGGCCGTCCATAACCACGGAAGAGGTAGTATACTCCAGCCCGTTAAAAGTAATAGTGTCAATGCGATTGGCGTTAGGCTTCGCCTGAGATTATCAAATATTTTCCATTTTGATAATCCGGATAACCTGTTCTTTACCAAACGTCCTTTCTCCCGTATCAGGGGAAGCATCCATGAAGCAATTTGCCAATCCCCCCTGATCCACCGATGATGTCGTTGCACATCTGTTTTATATTGTGAGGGGCTTTCTTCGTATAAATGAACATCACTAATCAGGCCGGATCGAACATAACATCCCTCCAGCAAGTCGTGGCTTAGTATGCGATTTTCCGGGAATCTGCCATTCAATACCTGTTCAAAAACATCGACATCATAAATTCCTTTTCCAATGAATGAACCTTCCCCAAAAATATCCTGGTACACATCCGAAGATGCTTTTGTGTAAGGGTCAATACCGGATAGATTTCCCTGCATTCTTAAATACAGAGAGGCGCCTGTCATGGGAAGACTTGGTTCTACCCGGGGCTGTAAAATTCCATAACCATCGATCACTCTTCTTTTGTTGGGATCATAAACGGGATGATTCAATGGGTGCGCCATCGTACCGATAAACTTCCCCACCGATTCTCTTGGTAACTGTGTATCCGAGTCCAGTGTAATGACATATTTAATATTGGTCAATATGCCAGGATCACCCACCACTAATGAAAAATCATTTTGCCCGCGATCTCTCAAAAATGAATTCAAAGCAGCTAACTTTCCCCGTTTACGTTCATAGCCCATCCACTTTTTTTCCCGTGGGTTCCATGTTCTTGGCCTGTGAAAAAGATAGAATGTATTTGATTCAGGACTTGTATACTTCTCATTTAATTCTTCGATTCTTTTTTTCGCCAATGCTACCAGTTGATCATCCCCCGGCATAGTAGCCGAATGCGCATCCGTAAAATCTGTGAGCAATCCAAAATGTAAATTCTGTTCCCTGTTAGCGAGATACCGGATCTCCAATGCTTCCACAAGCTCTTCAATGTACGCTTCATTTGTAAGCATCGTGGGAACAACTACCAGGCTGCGGCACTCGGTTGGAATAGCATTCGAATAATCCATTCGTGGTAGAAGTTGTGGTTGCACCAACACGGTGGAAAGCCAGTTAACAAGTGAAACGGCTAACTGCAGGCAGCCCAGGAAAGAAAGTAATCCAACAACGGTTAAAATTTCCCAGGTAAGATCAGCCTGGTGATAAGCGATATATAATAACCACGCAGCCGTCACACTCGCCAGAAAAAAAATGGAAAAGATGTAGGTGAAGACGGGAATTTTTGCAAAGGTGCGGTTGATCTTAAGACGAAACGTATATTGCATTCCGCAGGCACGTTCCGTTTCTTCTAACCCTTTATCTATTAGATAATATCCAACATGTTCTTTTCTTCTGGAGTTGAGATCATCGTTCTTATTTTGCTGACTTAATTCAATTGCTCTCTGTGCTACTTCAGTTTCAGAAAGATCACTTGATTTTGAAATCCTTTCTACAACGTGCCGGTAGCTATCCCTTGTGGCAAAATCCATTAATGGATATGTCCCGGTTTTATCCTGTCGTAACACATGCTCAACGCTGCTAAGTGTTTCAACAAATTCACGCCAGTCAGTAGCGCCGATAAAGCGTAGTGTGCCGATGCTGTTGCGAACTGACACCTGGTCAATTGCCTGTCGCTGATTTTCCTGCAATACAAGATCATTGCTACTGGTACCTGACGCTGCTAATTGCTGTTCGATCCAATTAAGCGGCAGGGCCAGTGATGGTCCGACGCCCTGCAGCTTGCGTGTAAAGCTGGCAACAAAGTGACTATCCAATACCGGTTTTGACCGGGCCATATCTGCGATCGCAAGGATGAGATCAGCAGGTTTTTGTTTTACAGTCTCGATCATTTTATCCGCCCAATGATCAGCAAGATTATGATCGATCACATCGAGAGCAATTTTACCGGCGATCCTTCTGAGGTTCTCAAGCACAGCAAGCCGAAGCATGATTGGTATTGCCCATAATTCTCCCAGTGTAAGGGTCGTTTCGGACTGATAGCTGGCAATGAAGCTGGTTAAGCTATTGACATCTACCCGTCCGTCACTATGTGCAATAATTTCGAGAACAATATCATACACACGGGGCATACCGGCGGACATACCTTCTGCGAGATAAGGCAGTGCTTCACTGTATCCCTTTGGTAAATGTTTTCTGGCAATCACCACCTGTTCTTCGACGAGGTAAAAATTATCCAGCAGCCATTCTGATGCAGGTGTAATTGTTTTATCATTCCTAAGACTTTCAACAAGAAGATTGCGTACTTCCAACAATGTTCTTTCATTATCCTCCAGCCTTTTCAAAAGTCTGTCAATAGGAAACCCCTTTTGAATTTTATGAGACTTCGCTAATACTTTACCATGACGATCCATTTGATCGGAGCTAAAGAGTTCCGATCGAAAAGGTTCTTCTCCGTACTTACGCAGGGAATGGTCGCTGAGAAAATTGACCCGCAAGTGTGATAAAATATCTGAGACCGTACTGGTAGTAACTTTCATGTTTAATCTTTATTCCGGTTG
>DASVAM010000473.1:0-6064 GCA_036376375.1 Chitinophagaceae bacterium | reverse complement strand
ACTATTATCCTGCTAAGTCTGTTTGGTACGATTATTATCTGGCTCATCCGAAAATTCTTTTAGGTCAAATTTTACTTTTTATAGATTCTCTTATCATTTCTGAATATAATTTTTACATTCGGAAACTAAACGACTGCCCATGCAACCATCCTCGCGGTTCAGCGCCCTCGATGTTTTTCGGGGTATGACTGTTTGTTTCATGATCATTGTAAATACTTCCGGCAACTGGGATACAACCTATGCCCCACTGTTACATGCAAACTGGCATGGGTTCACACCTACCGATCTGGTTTTTCCGTCTTTTTTATTTGCGGTCGGTAATGCTATGAGTTTTGTGATGAAGAAATGGAGTACGATGAGCAATGGCGCAGTGCTTGGTAAAATCTTTAAAAGAACGATCATCATTTTTTTGCTTGGTTACCTGATGTATTGGTTTCCATTTGTGGAATGGAATGATGGCGGGGGATTATCTGCAAAACCGATAGGTCATACCCGCATCATGGGAGTGTTACAACGGATCGCTTTGTGTTATTGCGCAGCAGCCTTAATGATCCATTATTCAAAATTGAATACGGTCCTGCGATTATCCCTTGCCTTTCTTTTTATCTACTGGCTTATTTTATTAATGTTCAGAGGAAGCGCTGATCCTTATGATATGATAACAAATGCCGGCACAAGACTGGATCTGTGGTTGTTTGGCCCGGACCATTTATATCATGGTGAGGGTGTTGCATTTGATCCGGAAGGATTGTTAAGCACATTACCTTCTATTGCTAACGTGACATCTGGTTATGCTGCTGGTAAATGGATACAGGAAAAAGCCCGCCCGGATGATCCGCGCCTGAATGACTCAGTCGGGCAGGCGGTCGGACGGGGAGGTAGTTATGAAGGTCTGGCAAAGCTTTTATTAGTTGGCGCTACATTGATCTTTCTGGCTCTTTGCTGGAATAATTTTCATCCGATCAATAAAAAGCTGTGGACAGGCAGTTATGTATTCTTAACTGTAGGCATTGATTGTGTGTTACTCGCTGCATTAGTTTATGTCATTGACTTCCTGCAAATAAAACGCTTCAATTATTTCTTTGAAGTATTTGGACGAAACCCGTTATTCATTTATCTGCTTTCTGAAATTGGAGTCATCTTGTTGTGGTTTATTCCCATTGGGAATACGCCACTTTACGCATGGTTATATAATAATGTATTTATCAAAGCCGGGCCTTATTTTGGTTCGTTTCTATTTGCAATGACAGTGATGTTATTCTGCTGGACGGTGGGATATATTTTGGAAAGAAAAAAGATTTATGTAAGAGTGTAGCTCTTTAATAGTTTTATTTCCAGTCTTGAGATTCTCGTAATGAGAAGATATTTTCGTAGACTCTTTGAATTTCTTCCGGACCACAAGGACCATAATCTTTAATAGTTTTGACTTTTCCGTTGGTTAATTTAACCGTCAACACATATTTTGCGCCATCTATAATATCCCCAGAATAATTATTCTTTAATAAGAAAAACCCTGAGTTTGCGATCAAACTGAATAAACTATCATATTGAGCCTTTTTAATAACTGCTTTAAATTGTCCTTTGTTACAGAATTCGGGATTATAATATGCTGTTCCGTCGCTATTTATTTTCATTTCAAAATTTGCGCAGGGGCTCATAGCATCACGGCAGTGAAATTGTATTTGAGAGATGTTTAAAGATTGCATTTTCAATATTTCAATAGCAAACTTGTCTATTTCTTTTTTTACACTTTCTACATCTTTTGATTTTATAGGCGAAGCAAGGACATGATTGCCGGCATTGGTAAGAGCAACTTCCCGTTTCAAGCTATCAGGAGTGCCAAGTTGCAGGAACATTCGCTTCATTGCTGAAACTTTTACTACTTTATCCTGGTGATCTTTATCTTTAAAATAATAAAGTAATAAACTAGGCTGAGTCACGTTTCTAAACGTGGATTCTTTCATTGTCGATTCCAATAATTCTTGCAGTTGAACCAATGACCTTGTCGAATACCGGTTGTTCCAGTACCTCGCATATAACGCCGTTGTATCTTCAACGGTTCTGTGTTTTCCAACTATAAGTTGAGCAATTTGTAAACCCCAATGATTATTAAGCAGCCATGCGTTTTTATCATTAATGGCGATATTCGGCGACATCATAATATTGGCCAGAATATCCGGAAACTCGCCACAAAGCTTCAATGCTAATGTGCATCCTGTTGAGGTCGATAGCAGGATAATTTTATTACCCAATTGTTTCCCGATCGCATAAGCTTCTACAGCTGATCGCCAGCTTTTTTCAGCCATATAATTGGCAAGCGGGTTTGTTGTGTCAATCCCATGATCTGCTAATCTTGCCAGATACAAATTGCAACCAAATTTTCTTGCGAACTCGCGGTGCACCGGATCGCCTTCTTCCTGTGATGCACTGAAGCCATGTAAATAAACGACCGCATATTCTGTTTTCTCTTTTGTTGAATCATTGAACCAAACGATTCTTGCCTCGTTATCGGGCTTTAGTTTATGTTTTGCTTCGTTATCTGCAATGTATTTTTCTAATTCCGCGGTTTCAGATGGAATTGCTGGCAGGTCATTTTTATATTTTGGAGTGGATGGTTGTGGCCCAACAAAATAAACGATTATCAAAACCAATAAAAAAATTCCGAACCATTTTAGAAAACGCATCGCAGATTTTTTATAAAACTAGAAATAAAAAGGTGAACGGTCAATGGCGAATGGTCAATGGTCAATGGTGAAAACAGGCTCGGATTATTCACGATTCACCTTTGACCATTGACAATTGACGAAAAGATGATTAGGATTGTTGCAGTTGAACGGAGCGTCGCAACAAAAGCCGGATCAGGGCGCTTAAGCTGGTAACAAAATAATCACTTCCTTTTCTTCGCTCCCCGGGCTATTTGGCGTACCTTCGCGGCTCGTTAAAAACAGCGATTAGCTGTAAGCTGTTAGCTCCTGGCTGATGGCTTAATGCTAATCGCTAAAAGCTGAATAATGGAAATAAGAAATATAGCGATCATTGCCCACGTTGACCACGGTAAAACCACTTTGGTAGACAAGATCTTACACACTACAAAAGTGTTTCGTGAGAACCAGGAAACAGGGGAGCTAATCATGGACAGCAACGACCTTGAAAGGGAGCGTGGTATCACCATTTTTTCAAAAAATGCGGCGGTTGAATACAAGGGTGTTAAGATCAATGTGATCGATACTCCGGGCCACTCTGATTTTGGCGGAGAGGTGGAAAGAGTATTGAAAATGGCTGATGGGGTTTTATTGCTTGTGGATGCTTTTGAAGGACCCATGCCACAAACAAGGTTTGTATTACAAAAAGCATTGCAATTGAACCTGCATCCGATCGTTGTTATTAACAAAGTCGATAAACCAAATTGTCGTCCTGATGAAGTGCATGATGCAGTTTTTGAATTGTTCTTTAATCTGGATGCAACAGAAGAGCAATTGAACTTCCCAACATTTTATGGTTCCGGTAAAAATGGATGGTTTAATGATTCATTGACACAGATCGAAGGAATTGAACCATTAATGGATGGAATTTTAAAATATGTTCCGCCGCCAAAAGTGAACGAAGGATTTTTACAAATGCAGATCACGTCACTTGATTATTCTTCTTTCCTTGGTCGTATTGCCATTGGAAAAGTAAGTCGTGGTGTGATAAAAGAAAATCAGCAGGTGGCATTGATGCAGGCGGATGGTTCAATCAAGAAATCAAAAGTGAGAGAGTTGTATGTGTTCGAGGGGATGGGTAAAAAGAAAGTGAGCGAAGTCATCGCCGGTGATCTGTGTGCCGTTGTTGGAATAGAAGACTTCAATATTGGTGACACCCTTGCGGATGCAGAAAACCCTGAAGCATTGCCGGTGATAAGTGTTGACGAACCCACAATGAGCATGCTATTCAGCATCAATAATTCTCCATTCTTTGGTAAGGACGGAAAGTTTGTAACGAGCCGTCATCTGCGTGATCGGTTGATGAAAGAAACGGAGAAAAATCTTGCGATGAAAGTGGAAGATACAGCAACCGGTGATTCATTTCTTGTTTATGGTCGTGGTATCCTGCATTTAGGGATCCTGATCGAGACCATGCGCCGTGAAGGTTATGAGTTAACAGTTGGCCAGCCCCAGGTGCTGGTGAAAACTATCAACGGGACCAAATGCGAACCTTACGAGAATTTAGTTGTTGATGTACCCCAGGAGTATGCCAGTAAGGTGATCGACCTGGTAACTCGACGTAAAGGTGAAATGCATGTGATGGAAACAAAAGGGGAGATGCAACACCTGGAGTTTGAAATCCCGTCAAGGGGTTTGATCGGTTTACGTTCACAAATGCTCACCAATACCGCAGGCGAAGCCGTGATGGCACATCGCTTTACGGAATACAAGCCATGGAAAGGAACCATTCCCGGACGAAACAATGGCGTCTTGCTGGCAAAACAAGGAGGCTCCACAACGGGTTATTCAATTGATAAATTACAGGATCGGGGAACTTTCTTTGTTGACCCGGGGGAAGAAGTTTATGCCGGCCAAATAGTTGCTGAGAATATCAAACCGGGTGATCTGGTTGTAAACGTTATCGAAGGAAAGAAGCTGACCAACATGCGGGCCAGTGGAAGTGACGCTGCCACTAACATTGCTCCAAAAACTTTGATGACGCTGGAAGAATGCATGGAATACATTCAACAGGATGAGTGTATTGAGGTAACTCCGAATTTTATTCGTATGAGGAAAGTTATTCTGGATGAAGAGGAGAGAAAGAAGCAAAGTAAAAGGATCGGTGCAGAAGCAGTTTAAGTTTTATCTTTGTCTTGAATTTTCAGAATGAAAAAGTGCTTGCTGATATTATCAATCATTATATTTTATTCACTGAGCTTTGTGAATAGTACTTCCGCTCAGTGTTCTATTTGTACAAAGACGGCACAACAACTTGGTGAAAAACCTGCCAAAGGATTAAATGCGGGTATCATTTACCTGGCTGCTACTCCTTTTTTAATTGTTGGGTATGTATTTTATCGCTGGAGAAAAAGCAATCATTCGGATTAAAGTCCCTATTGTTATTTCATCCTATTTATTTTTTCCATGAGCTCGGTAGCAGAATCACCGTCCAATTCCTTTAGCTTATAGTAGATGCTCATAGCTTCTCCCTTTCTATTGGTGGCCACAAGGCAAAGACCTTTATAATAATACGCAAGCCTGGAAGATGCATCCAGGCTAATTGCTTTGTTTAATTGAGTCAGGCTAAACCCGTGTTCGCCTTTCCGGAAATAGGCATAGCCAAGCTCTTCACGATAACCAGCATCTTCACTATCGTATGCAATGGCTTTTAGCAGGATCTTTACTGCATCATCGAATCTTTCCTGGTCATTATATAACCAACCGAGTTTATAATAGATCGGCTTTGAGCCTTCTTCATCTGCTCTTATTGCCTGTTCAAAATATTCTATCGCGTTATCATAGTCTTCTGTTAGTTCATAATATACATTGCCCAAACCCCGTAACGCGTTGCCATCATTTGGAAATAATTCGATCGTGTTCTTGAATTCTATGATTGCTTCCGTTGCTCGTTGAAGCTTATAATATGAGAAACCCATCTCATTGCATTTGTTCTTTTTATCTGTATTTGAGACGGCGTTATATTTTTTAAAAAAACCTATAGCATCTGCATAACGTTCTAACTCGTTGCAGCAGGCACCAGCCTGGAAATACGCTTCATTATAATTGGCTTTTTTTGAAAGGGCATTTTTAAATGCAGTCAATGCTCCTTCATAATCATTTTTATTTTTTAATTCTGTTCCTTTTTTATACCAGTCTTTAGCTGTTGATTGCGCAGAAACAAAAAAAGGATAAACAAATAATAGGATTGGAAAGAAGATCATTCTTCTCATGGTTCGGTTTTTTATTTTAAAGTTAATGAACGATCACAATTTTTTGTGTGTAGTTATCAACACGCAGAAGATAAATGCCCGGATCTAAACCAGCAACGGATAACTCAAAGAAATTCGAACTTGTGTTCGTAATTATTTGCTTCAATTCCC
>DASVAM010000468.1:0-14027 GCA_036376375.1 Chitinophagaceae bacterium | reverse complement strand
TAAAATAATAAAGCTTACCAGAAGGGAAGGGAACAATATGAGTTTCTATTTTCATAACAGCCCTTTTGCAGGTAGCAAATCCGATGGCTATCGGATGATCTTTTATGGAACTGATTATCTGAACACTGCTCAAAATGATTCAGTAAAACAAGAAACAGGCAACATACCAGCAAGTAATAAACAATTATATAGCGTTGATCTGAGAACGTTGAAGGTTGAGCAACTGACAAATCAGGTCAATGCCATGAATGGTGAGATCGTGGCGAAGAAAAATGAACTCGTTTATTACCAGGTGAAGGATTCGGTATTTTCCACGCATATAGAAACAAAACAAACAAAACTTGTTTATGTTTTTCCCGCGGATTTCAAAGCAAGCATCACGACGATCAATGCAGATGAAACTTTACTTGCCGGTGCCTGGAGTAGCGATGCTGAGAAGGAGATCTTCAGGCGGAATCCCGGCAAGTCCAGCTATTTCAATTTAATTTATGAAGCAAAGTTGCCGCGAACTTTATTTACCCTTAACGTAAAGACCGGTCAGTTGGTAAAATTATTTTCAGATAGTGCATGGCTCAATCATGTGCAGTTTTCAACAACTGATCCAAAGCTGTTGATGTTTTGTCATGAAGGACCCTGGCATAAAGTGGACAGGATCTGGACGATCAATATTGATACAAAAGAAGTGAAGCTAATGCACAAAAGAACAATGGATATGGAAATTGCAGGGCATGAGTGGTTTTCTCCTGATGGAAACACTATTTGGTTCGATCTTCAACAACCAAGAAGCGTAACCTTTTTTCTTGCCGGAGTAGATGTAAAAACGGGAGCGGAGAAAAAGTATAGTCTTACGAGAGACGAATGGAGCATTCATTTTAATACTTCTCCGGATCAAAAATTATTTTGTGGTGATGGAGGCGATCCTGGTCAGGTAGCAAAGGCAAATGACGGTAGATGGATCTATTTATTTGCACCGGATGGCGATAAGCTCAAATCCGTAAAGCTGGTGAATATGAAGAATCATAATTATAAATTGGAACCAAATGTTCATTTTAGTCCCGATGGAAAGTGGGTGATATTCAGGGCGAACTTTGAAGGGAACACGGATGTGTACGCGGTGGAAGTAAAAAACCCCCAAACCCCCCTAAAGGGGGCTTGCGGCCTCATCCCGAGCTTCTCCAAAGGAGAAGGCCATCAACACGCAGCCCTTGCCTATTTAAGCCTGTTGAATATTATCGGAGTGGTTGATGAATGATGAGTGATGAATGATGAGTGATGAATGATGAGGCGTGGGCGATGAAACGTCAAACAATTGATGAGCGGGTGCATCCCCTCCGATGGAGGGGCGAGCTTAGTAAAATAACTTTTATAGGAAAATGGGGTGGGTTGCTGAATAGAATTACAGAACGCACAAGTGAGTGACCACAACGCAAGCTTAATAGTAGTACTAAAAGTGGTAACACAATAAACAAATTCATGTTGAAGAAATTTTTCATTGCTTTTCTTATAACTGCATTTGCCGGTAATCTTTTTTCGCAGATCAAATGGCCCGCAGTAACACAACAAACAAAACCATGGTCAAGATGGTGGTGGCAGGGAAGTGCAGTTGATAAGCAAAATTTAACAGCTTCCATGCAATTGTATCAACAGGCGGGTTTGGGAGGTTTGGAGATCACTCCTATTTATGGGGTAGGAGGGCATGAAAATAAATTTATCGATTATCTATCGCCTCAATGGCTGCAAATGCTTGGGCATACATTAAAAGAAGGTAAGCGATTGAACCTTGGTATTGATATGGCAACAGGTACGGGCTGGCCATTTGGTGGGGGTCCCTTTATAGGGGCAGAAGAGGCTTGCCGTAATTTTTGGTTTAAAAAATTTAATCTTAAGGCTGGTGAGGGATTAAAAGATACAATTATATATATACAGGAACCGATGGTAAGAGCCGTAGGCAACCTGATACATGAGATGCACGGAATTTATAAGATAGAGGAACCCAAAGGAACCATTAATGAACCGTTATTGAAACCGGGAGCGAAACCACCAGCTATTACTGATTTGGTAGAACCAATTTTTGCGAATAAAAATCTGCAGGCATTGGCGCTTGACCAGGTTCGGTTTAAAAAACCAATTCCGTTGCAAACATTAATGGGATATTCTGATAAAGGAGATATTGTTGAACTGACAAATAAAGTAGATGCTACGGGAAAATTAGACTGGACTGCTCCATCGAATGGAGGCAACTGGGAACTCGTGGCAATTTTTATGGGCTGGCATGGTAAAATGGTAGAACGGGCAGCACCAGGTGATGAAGGAAATGTAATTGATCATTTTTCGGCTCCTCATTTAAAAAAATACTTAGGCTGGTTTGACAGATCATTTAAAGGATTTGATCTTTCTGGTCTGCGTGGTTTTTTTAATGATTCATACGAAGTAGACGATGCAAGAGGGCAAAGTAACTGGACTTCTGATTTCTTCAATGAATTCAAAATAAGAAGAGGATACGATCTGAAAAATTATCTTCCTGCCCTTCTAAAAGAACAAAGGGATGAACAATCGTTGGGTGTTTTATACGATTACAGGCAGACTGTTGCAGATATGTTGCTTGATAACTTCACAAAGCCATGGCATGATTGGGCAAAATCAAAAGGAAAAATAGTACGTAATCAATCACATGGATCTCCTGCTAATATTCTTGATCTGTATGCAGCGGTGGATATACCAGAAACGGAAGGAACCAATCTTACACGGTTTAAGTTTGCTACCTCATCTGCACATGTAATGGGCAAACCTTTGGCATCTGCAGAAGCTGCTACTTGGCTTAATGAACATTTTCTTTCTTCACTCAGTGATGTGAAATTGATACTCGATAAATATTTTATCGGCGGTGTGAACCATATCTTCTATCACGGTACCAATTACTCTCCGCGAAATGAACCATGGCCCGGCTGGTTATTTTATGCAGCAGTACATTTTACTCCGGCAAATCCATTCTGGAAAGATTTTGGAACATTAAATGCTTATGCGGCACGTTGCCAGAGTTTCTTACAGGCAGGTAAACCGGATAATGATGTGTTGTTATATTTCCCTTTTTCAGACAGGAATTATCAACCTGCAAGAGGTGGGATGCTGCATCACTATGACGGCATGGAAGGCTTTGATGAAACACCATTTAAAGAATCAGCTGAGAAAATGCTGGAGATGGGCTATAGCTGGGATTTGATCAGCGATAAACAAATTCAGCAATTGCAAGTTGTAAAAAATAAAATAAAGGCGCCGGGTGGTAGTTATGAAACAATTGTTTTAAGTGGTGTAAAATATTTGCCATTACAAACCATGGAGAAACTGGTTTCACTTGCAAAGCAGGGAGCAACAATAATTTTTCATGATGGTCTCCCTTCGATGGTGCCGGGTTTAAGTGATGTTGAAAACAAACAGACGCAGTTTGATGCATTGACCAGGCAATTACAATTTATAAGAACAAATGCGGCCGGTGTGAGCAATGCAACGACTGGTAAGGGAATGTTTTGGGAAGGCCATGAGTTAGAATATTTGTTGGCAAATGCAGGTGTAAGACATGAGATGTATCTCGCCGATAACAAGCTAAAATGTATCAGAAGAAAAATTAACGGCGGCGAATATTATTTTATAGTCAATGACGGTAAAGAAGCTTTTAATAACTGGGTTTTACTGAATACAAAACTTCGGCATGCTGTTTTGTTTGATCCCATGCAGCAAAGAAGTGGTATTGCAAAAACAAGGCAGGGTGATAATTATACACTCGATATTTTCCTGCAACTTGCACCCGGTGAGTCATGTGTTGTACAAACCAGCGAAACAAAACTCACAGGAAATAAATTCCCATACACTGAAAAAACAGGCAATACAATGGCTATCACGGGTAACTGGCAATTAAAATTCTTATCCGGTGGACCTGTATTACCACAAGCAACTACAATTAATGGTCTGCAACCATGGACATCATTGGCAAGTGATGGAGTAAAAGAATTTTCCGGAACAGCGCAGTATAGTATTCAATTTATTAAACCATCTCATGAAGCGGATTTATGGCTACTGGATCTTGGTGATGTAAAAGAATCAGCAACAATTTTCTTAAATGGAAAGAAGATCGCTACATTGATAGGGCCGGTTTATACGGCGACAATACCTGCTTCTCAATTAAAGCCAGATAACCAATTACAGGTTATTGTAACAAACGGAATGGCAAACCGCATCATTGACCTGGAGAAAAGAGCAATACCCTGGAAAAAATTTTATAATGTAAACATGCCCTCAAGGCTGGCGGAGAACAGGGGTGCCGATGGTTTATTTACCGCAGTTGAATGGCAACCAAAGCCATCGGGTTTGCTGGGACCTGTGACAATTACGCCGTTAAAATTTTTGGAGTAAATGAAAGCCAGGAAACTTTCCTTTGTGCTTCTATGTGTTCTTTGTGCCTTTGGAGTTCAAAATGTATTTGCACAAAAAACAGCTCCCAGGCCGCTATATGATGATCCTGTTTATCATGGCGCTGCTGACCCGGTGATCATTTATAACAAAGCAAAAAAGAAATGGTGGATGTTGTATACGAATCGCCGTGCTTCAATAAATGATTCAACTGTTCAATGGGTGCATGGGACAAGGATCGGGATTGCAGAAAGTAAAGATGGAAGAGTATGGAAATATGTTGATACTTGTTATATCAATTATCATCCTGATGCAGGGTATACTCATTGGGCGCCTGATATAATTGAGCATAACGGCACGTTTCATATGTATCTTACTTATGTGCCCGGTACATTCAAAGATTGGAATCATCCAAGAGTTATTGTTCATCTTACCAGTAAGGATATAAAGAACTGGAACTATCAATCCACTTTAAAGTTGGTGAATGAAAAAGTAATTGATGCATCAGTGTATAAAGTGAATGATACACTATGGCGAATGTGGTATAATAATGAGCGGGATGGAAAAAGTATTTACTACGCCGATAGTAGGGATTTGTATAATTGGATAGATAGAGGCAAAGCGATTGCAACAAGGGGCGAAGGACCCAAAGTGTTTTACTGGCAACAACAATATTTTATGATCGTAGATGCATGGAAAGGAATGGAAATTTTTTCAAGCAATGACCTGTTGAACTGGAGAAAACAAACAAATCGCATTTTGGAAGAGCCCGGTAAAGGAAAAGACGACCAGGCAATCGGCGGGCATTGCGATGTTGTGGTGAATAATGATAGAGCTTATGTTTACTACTTCACGCACCCGGGAAGAAGAAAGGATAATCCAGCACCACGCGGTTCATTTGATGATAAGCGAAGTGTGATACAAATTGCCGAACTGAAATATATAAATGGTGAAGTAGTTTGTGACAGGGATGAGCCTGTGCATATCAAATTAGTAAAATGAAATTCTTCAATTAATAAAGCCGGATGAATAAGAGAGCAATCATCACGCTGGCATTCATGATTTCAATAATCAGTTCGGACGCTTCTGTGTATTTTGTTGCGCCCAATGGGTCTGACAGCTACCCGGGCACAAAAGAACTTCCATTGTTGACCATGCAAAAGGCGCAAGCTCTTGTATCGCCGGGAGATACTGTTTATGTTCGCGGAGGAACATATATGATGCAGGAGTCACAGATTAACTCTTTTACAAGAATATGGGCTTATGTTATTTTGTTAGGTAAAAGCGGAATAGAAAATAAACGAATCAACTACTGGGCTTATCCGGGTGAAAAACCTGTATTCGACTTCAGCAATATAAAGCCGGCCAATTATCGTGTGCATGCTTTTGAAATCACCGGCTCATGGCTTCATATAAAAGGATTGGAAGTGACAGGTGTACAGGTAATGATCACCAATGTTAACACACAATCTATTTGTTTTTCGAATGATGGCGGCAGTAACAATATTTATGAACTGCTGAGCATGCATGATGGTCAGGGGATCGGTTTTTATTTAACGGCCGGCTCAAATAATCTTATCCTCAATTGTGATGCCTACCGCAATTATGATTACACATCGCAGGGTGGTGGTGGAAGAAATGGAGGTAATGTAGATGGTTTTGGAAATCATCCTTCAGCGGGAGGTGTCAATAATGTTTTCAGAGGATGCAGGGCGTGGTTGAATAGTGATGACGGTTATGATTGTATCTCGGCATTTGAATCGACAGTCTTTGAAAACTGCTGGGCATTTTATAACGGATATTCGGCAGGCTTCATCAGCCGGGGAGATGGAAATGGGTTTAAAGCAGGCGGATACGGCGCAAGAGCGTTCAATTTGCTTCCTGCAAATATTCCCCGCAACACGATAAGCAATTGTCTTGCTGTTATGAACAAGGTAAACGGATTTTATTCTAACCATCATCTTGAAGGAAGTGATTGGTACAATAATTCGGCGTATCAAAACGGCAATAATTTCAACATGCTGAACAGAAATGCAAAAACTGAAGCAGATTATCTAAAGGATGGCCCTGGTTATAATCATGTGATCAAAAACAACATCAGTTTCTCTCCTCGTTCTGCGGGCAATGACATCACCAATTATGATCCATCGAGAAACATTATTGAGCACAACAGCTTTTTGAACAAGGAAATCACGGTAACTGCTGGTGATTTTTTGAGTCTTGATACAGCGTTGCTTACTGCCCCACGAAAACCCGATGGAAGCTTACCCGAAATTGATTTTATGAAGCTGAAGCCAAAGAGTAATTTAATTAATAAAGGAGTTAATGTTGGATTACCTTACAAAGGGAAAGCGCCGGACCTGGGATGTTTTGAAACGAAAAATTGACCTATGAGAAAGACATTTTTTTTAATCACTCTTTCTGTTTCAGCGATATTAAATGCTCAAACAAAACAAATCCTGTACCTGAGTGGCACCGATGCAACTCACACAGTTGAATGGGACTTTTTTTGTACAGCAGGGCGCAACAGCGGCGAATGGAAAAAGATACAAGTTCCCAGTTGCTGGGAGCAACAGGGCTTTGGCAATTATAATTATGGCCGCGACTATAAAACCGATGGTAAAAACTTTCGCTTTTATGATGAGCAGGGTTTATATAAATACGAGTTCAAAGTACCGGCATCATGGAAAGGAAAGGTGGTGAATATTGTTTTCGATGGCAGCATGACGGATACAGAAGTAAAGATCAATGGAAAGTCAGCGGGAGAAATACACCGCGGGGCATTCTATCGATTTAAATATGATGTTACATCATTACTTTTTTTTGATAAGCCAAACACACTTGAAGTAACAGTAAGTAAAATGAGCAGTGATGCAAGTGTGAACAATGCAGAACGACTTGCTGACTATTGGGTTTTCGGTGGCATCTTTAGACCGGTTTTTTTAGAAGCCACACCAAAGCAATACATCGATTATATTGGGATTGATGCAAAGCATGATGGAAAGTTTGCTATGCAGGTCTGGCCAAAAGGATTAACGCAAAATGCCTTTGTTGTTACTACTATTACAGATGCAAACAAAAAGATCGTCGCGTCTGCAAAGACTCCTGTTTCCAAAACAGATGAAAACATAATTGTAAATACACACGTTCGGAACCCAAAACAATGGACATCGGAAACGCCCAATTTATACCACGCAAATATCGTGTTACAGGATGCAGCAGGAAAAAAGTTATATGGTTTGAATGAAAAATTTGGTTTTCGAACAATTGAAATTAGTCGCGGACAAGGCGTTTATATTAATAATATACAGGTAAAATTCAAAGGAGTGAACCGTCATTGTTTCTGGCCGGAGACTGGCCGGTCTTTATCAAGGGAAAATGAATTGCAGGATGTGCTGCTACTAAAGGAAATGAATATGAATGCAGTTCGCTGTTCCCACTATCCTCCTGATAAATATTTCTTGCAGTTGTGTGATAGCCTGGGTATTTATGTATTAGATGAATTGGCTGGATGGCAAAAAGCATATAGTACAAAAGCAGGAGCGTCATTGGTCAGAGAAATGGTGGTTCGTGATCTGAATCATCCTTCGATTATTTTCTGGGCAAACGGCAATGAAGGAGGAACGAATAAGGAATTGGATGATGATTTTGTAAAGTGGGATCTTCAGAAACGTCCTGTTATTCATCCACATCATCGCCCTGGTAATCATTTCAATGGCATCGACTGCAATCATTATGAAGATTACTATAGCGCACAAAAAATTTTGAATGATTCTCTTATTTACATGCCAACCGAGTTTTTGCATGCGCAGGATGATGGTGGCGGTGGCGCCGCTATGGAAGATTTTTGGGAACTTCACTGGAGATCGCAGAAGAGTGCGGGTGGTTTTATCTGGGTGATGGCAGACGAGGCCATCATGAGAACCGACCTGAATAATGCACTTGATGCAAATGGGCTCAATGCAAACGATGGCATTCTTGGTCCGCATCGTGAGAAGGAAGGAAGTTTCTATGCTTTGCGGGAGATTTTTTCTACCATAAAACTTTCATTGCCCGTCCAACTGCCTGCGAATTTCAATGGTGAAATTCAACTTGAGAACCGGTTTCATTTTTTAAATACTGATCAATGCAAATTTTATTGGGCATTGGTCGATTATAGCAAACCATTTGATCGCTTTGATGGTTATGTGGTAAAACAAAGAGGGATCGCCGTCTCACCATCCATTCCGTCGACGCAAAAGGGGAAATTGAAAATTAACCTGCCAGCTGACCATAGAAATTATGATGCACTGGTTATCGTTGCCCGCGACAATTTTGATAAAGAGATCTACAAGTGGATCTCAAAAATAAAAGACAATATTTCATTACTGGATAAATTCGTGACAGTAAACAACGATTCGACCTTTGTAAAGGAAACGGATAGTGTATACGCCATCTCTGGTGGTGAAGTCACAGTAACGCTGGATAAGAAAACAGGAAACCTGGTTACGACAAAAAATACAGCGAATGATTATGTGCTCTCATTTAACAATGGTCCGGTGCTTGTAAAAGGAACCTCATCGCTTGTTTCGTCAAAGCTTTATAAAGAAGGTCACAATACGGTTGCAGAGTTTGCCTACAACGGCAATTTGAAATATGTGAAATGGAAGATCAATGGAACTGGCTGGACAACGATGGAATATGAATATGCAATTGAAGGGGATCAGCCATTTGCCGGGATCAGCTTCAATTATCCTGAAAATTATATTTTATCAAGCCGGTGGTTGGGCAAGGGTCCGGCGCGTCAGTGGAAAAACAGGATAGCAGGCACTCCAATCAATGTATGGCAGAATATTTACAACAATACGCATACTGGTTATTCACCGGTTATATATCCTGAGTTCAAAGGTTATTATGGAGAGGTTTCATGGATGGAACTCAGTACAGTTCAGGGAAAATTTTATATCGCCAGTCCAGATACTGGTTTGTTCATTCGTCTTTTTGATTTTTATGCATTAAGTGATGCGGCAATACCACATCCTGAAGTTCCAATTGGTAATATTTCTTTTTTAGATTGCATTCCGCCGATAGGAACCAAACTGGCAATGGGGCTTACTACTAATACAAAAGTATATGGTCCCATGAGTGAATTGAATCATTTAAGTGGAAGTAAAAAGCGAACATTGTATTTTTATTTTGGTATGCCGAAAATCTCAGCAACAAAGGAAAATTATTCAAGACCGCCAATTGATGATGTATTCTAAGAAAGTTTTATGCAAAGATTTTGTTCAATTATATCGATATTGACTTTGTTACTAACTGTTAATTCTCATGCGCAGCTTATCAATCGAAAGCAGGTTGTTCAGCGTCATAATGTGCATATCAAACAAATTGATTCACTGTCATCTCTTTCAGTCGGCAATGGCAATTTCGCTTTCACAGTTGACGCTACCGGCATGCAATCTTTTCCGGAAGCCTATGCAAATGGAGTTCCGTTGGGCACACAATCGGTGTGGGGCTGGCATAGGTTTCCAAATACCGAGAACCTGAAGATTGAAGAGGCTCAGCAAGTTTATGAACTGGAGGGAAGAAAAATTTCTTACACCGTTCAATTGAAAAAACCGGAAAGAGCGGGAAAAGCTGTTGAATATTTCCGTGTCAATCCGCATCGCTTGCAATTAGGGAATATCGGATTAGAAATAAAAAAGAAAGATGGTTCGCTTGCAACGCCGGCTGATATAAAAAATATAAGCCAGCAACTTGATCTGTGGACAGGTATTATTGCAAGTTCTTTTACAGTCGAAGGTGTTCCTGTTAAAGTAATAACAGTTTGTCATCAATCACAGGATGCCGTTGCATTTAAAATTGAATCAGCTTTGCTCAAGACTGGTAAGATCAATATAAGATTGAGGATTCCTTTTCCCAATGGGCAATGGAAGGATGTTGGAAATAACTGGAGGGATGATACTTCATTTACAGCTCCTGTGCAGTTCACTCCAAAGAATAGCATAATCGCATGTAGTATCGACACCACTAATTACATGCTTAATTTGAGATGGAACGTACAGGCAACCCTTGAAAGAGCAAATCCTAACTATTATTTACTTATTCCGCAGGCGGGATCAGCAAACTTTGAATTTACATGTTTGTTCAATGAACACAGGATGAACGAGCCAGTTCCTTTGTTTACACAAACAATAAATTCCAGCAGTGCTGCTTACAAAAAATTCTGGTTGAGCGGTGGCGCTGTTGATTTTTCTGCAGTGAAAGACCCAAAAGCATTTGAAATAGAAAGGAGAGTTGTTTTGTCGCAATATCTTACAAAGATCCAGTGCTCATCAGACTTTCCACCACAGGAAACGGGATTAACATATAATAGTTGGTATGGCAAACCCCATTTGGAAATGCATTGGTGGCACGCAGTTCATTTTGCACAGTGGGGAAGACCGGAGTTAATGGAAAAAAGTTTGAATTGGTATTTTACTGTTGCGGATAAAGCAAAGCTCATTGCGAGGCGGCAGGACCTGGATGGTTTACGCTGGCAAAAGATGACTGATAACGAAGGCGATGAAGCGCCGTCTTCTGTTGGTGCGTTTCTCATCTGGCAGCAGCCGCATTTTATTTATATGGCAGAATTGCTTTATCGAAGTAAGCCAACAAAAGAAGTTTTAAATAAGTACAAAGACCTGTTGTTTGCCACAGCTGATTTCATGGCTTCATTTCCCAGTTATGATCCCAAAACAAAAAAATACAATCTTGGAAAAGGGTTAATACCGGCACAGGAATGTTTTGATGCTGTTACTACTTTTAATCCAACCTATGAGTTGACATATTGGAGCTGGGCTTTACAAAAAGCTCAGCAATGGAAACAGCGATTAGGGTTACCGCGGGATAAAAAATGGGACGAGATCATTAATAACCTTGCGCCGTTACCACAGTTAAATAATGTATACCTCGCTACTGAAAGTACACCTGATTGTTATGAGCCTAATTCAAGATATCTTACTGATCATCCTGCTGTTCTTGGTGCATACAGTAGTTTACCGGCCGTACATGGATTGAATACTGCGATCATGAAGAATACGTTGGATACAGTTTGGAAGGTTTGGAAATGGAATGATACATGGGGTTGGGATTTTCCGCTCGCAGCAATGACAGCTGCAAGATTGCATCTTCCTGAGAAAGCAGTTGATGCTTTACTGATGCCGATCAAAACAAATACCTATTTGGTCAATGGGCATAATTACCAGGACGAACGTTTAACGATCTACTTGCCGGGAAATGGCGGTGTATTGAATGCGGTTGCATTGATGTGTACAGGTGCTGATGCTGATAAAGAAATTAATATCGGGTTCCCTAAGGATTGGAAAGTGAAATGGGAAGGGTTGAAGAAAATGTTTTAAGTTTTGCCTATGAATAGGAAAATAGGTTTAGTCATTATGCTTGTCAGTATTGCTGTAATGGTAACTGCACAGGTTAAGGCGGAGCAGGATGCTGGAGATAAAAGGAAATTAATTTTTGAAGATAATTTTTCAGGAGCTGTTATTTCAGGTAAATGGATCATAGAGAAAAGTAATAAGGAGGATAAGGTTTGTTCAATAAAGAATGGTCATTTACAATTAAATTCAGAAGGGGGTATTACCGTATGGTACAAGGATGTGTTGAAAGGAAATATTTTGATCGAATATGACCGGATCATTGTTATAGATAGCGGAAAGAATGACAGGCTAAGTGATTTAAACCAGTTTTGGATGGCAACCGATCCGCGACAAAAAATGTTTAGTCGAAAAGGTGATTTCAGGGAGTATGATACTTTGAAAATGTATTATGTGGGCATGGGAGGAAATTATAATACTACGACACGTATGCGCCGATATGATGGAAAGGGAAATTTGCAGATCGTAGGCGAGTATACGGACAGCGCTCACCTTTTAAAACCCAACAAAACCTATCATGTCGAAATAAAAGTTGAAAATGGTATTTCGACATTTTCAGTAGATGATGTTGTGTTTTTTTCTTTCAAAGATGATGATCCACTCACTCATGGCTGGTTTGCAATACGAAGTACAAGAAGCCGGCAACTGATTGATAATTTGAAAATCTGGCAGCTTGAATAAATGATGAAGAAAAGAGGACTCATATTTTTTGTATCGGTATTAATTATTTGTTTTGGGTATGCACAGGAATTATGGCATAATAAAGAAAGAACAGTTCGTTATCATCCCGATGGGAATGATTTTGTGATCGGGAACGGCGATCGCCGTTTTACCCGGGCAATATATGGAACGAATACGGCATTCAGGGTGGAGGCAGGTGATCTTCCGGAGTTCGCTATGTATATGCCTGGAATGGGAGGTAATCTTCGCTTTGGCTTGATCAATGGATCACAACATAAGTGGCTGATAACTGCCCAAAAAATAAAAGCAACCTATCGTGCAGGTAGCATGATATATGAAATGGAAGATAGTCTGCTAGGGAAGGGAAAATTATTTATATCAGTTTTAGCGCTGAGCAATGCGGAAGGAATGATCGTAAGGATCAGGTCTGAAAATATTCAGGAGGATGTTCGGTTAGTGTGGGTATTTGGTGGGGCTTCAGGAAAAAGATTTTCAAGAGACGGCGATGTGGGCGCCGATCCTGAATCTTCTTTCTATCTGCATGCTGAGAACTGTGTAGATAACCGTTACCAGCTGTTGAAAGATAAGTTCATTTTAAGTTACGGAACAGGTAAAGTGCTGACAGAAGCAGAGCGATATGAAATTCAAACAAAACCGGAAAGCCAGTTAACCGGTGAACTCCCTGGAGAAGCAAAATTAATTACCGGTTTTTATCCATCATCTTCAAACATCCAGTTATTAAATGCTTCAAATCCTGATGATGCATTTACTAATTCTATAATAGCTAAAAAGGATTTTTGCGTTACAGGTAAGTTATTACTGAAGAATAGCGAAGAATACTTTCTTTTACATAATACTGCTACTCCGGTTACACAAAATGCTGCACAAGAATTCAACGATGCAGAAATAGCAAGACAAGAGATCGCAGATCGCATCAGGATCGAAACACCAGATAAATACCTCAATACATTGGGCAGCGCATTATCAATAGCGGCAGATGCCATTTGGGAAGAACCAACGTATATGCATGGTGCTGTCGCATGGCGTATGCGTTTACCCGGTTGGCGGGGAGCATATGTAGCCGATGCACTGGGCTGGCATGACAGGGCAAGGATACATTTTGATGCTTATGCCAAATCTCAACTTACAACACCAGCTACAACAGGGGTGGTGATGGATACAGCATTAAACCTTGCAAGACATATTGAGAAAGTCGGTACACAATTATTCAGTGACGGATATATTACCCGTAATCCAAATGGTTATGTCGGCGCTCATCATTATGATATGAATCTTGTTTTTATTGACCAGTTATTGAATCATTTTAATTATGCTGGTGATACCGGGTATGTAAAAAAAATGTGGCCATTGCTTAAGCGACATTTGGCATGGGAAAAGAAAAATTTTGATGCAGATGGTGATGGTTTATATGATTCATACGCTGCTATCTGGGCAAGTGATGCCTTACAATACAGCGGTGGTGGTGTTACCCATTCAAGCGCTTATAATTACAGGGCTAATCAAGAA
>DASVAM010000467.1:0-5788 GCA_036376375.1 Chitinophagaceae bacterium | reverse complement strand
CCTGCACCTGCATTTGTATTAATATATCCCAACGCCTGGATGATATAGGATAAATTTCCTTCTCCGTCTTTATCCAACACCTTTAGTCCGACGAGGGTTGCTCCGGAGGCTACACCCAATACCCCGAAATTGTTATTTTTTGCACCAATGATCCCGGCTACATGTGTTCCATGTCCGTTCGAATCTTTTGCTGATGTCTGGCCCTGGATAAAGGAGCGGCTTCTCGTTTGATCGACTGTAAGATCAGGATGGTCAAAATCAATTCCGGAATCAATGATCCAGGCAGTTTTGCCGATACCATTTTCGTAGCCGACGCGATCAATATTCCATGTGATCAATCGCGGTTCAACAACTGTAAAACAGGATCCTAATGAAATTACTCTGTCAGGTTCAATCGCTATGACCGATTCATCATGGCGCAGTGTTTCGGCCTGGGCTGCCGTCAATGTGGCAATAAAACCACCCGGCTCACCGGCAAAGGATGTTTTTAATGCTAAAACATCAATGGTGTTCCTTTGCAGAATATTTTTACTAACCTGGTCGAGACTGATCCTTGATGCTGTTCGTGCATTGATCGAAGGATTAAACGCAACGATATATTGACTGGCTCTTATTTCACCGCTACCGCTTGATGATCTCATTACACAATCTTCATCATCGACGGAGTTCCCTGAATCATTGTTCTTTTTACAGGAAACAATGACAACGATGGCCATCAATAGAAAAATATTCTTCCGCATCTTATGTTTTTTCCCGCTAACGCGACCACATTTACAGATATTGATCACTGTAAAAGGCTTTAACAAGTCTTTACAGTAATGCGAGAATAATGCCGCAATTTGTGAAAAGACTATGTGACAGGCTTTAAACTTTAAGAAATAACAGGCGTCAATTTTTGTTCACCAGAAACCAGAATGGTTTTAATGGATGATTACGGTAAACATTAATGAGTTTGGATCTTTTGGAGGTGACCCCATTGCGAAGTACAAGTTCATGAGTTTGGCAAAATGCAGCGTCCGATTCTGCATAGAGAAAAAGATGTTCGAGGCTGATCAATTCCTTTTCAAGTGCCTTTTCACTCATCAGCGCTGTTTTTGATAACAACACCAGCTCTCTTTCTCTGTTCGGAGTTTTCATTTCAATTACACATTCAATTACCCATTAGTATCCAACCATGCCCTTTTTATTGGGGCAGCCACAATCGTTACTTTTAGCTTTACCGCTATAAAAGTTTTTCTGACAGCCCATCCCTACAATGCTGATCAAAAACAATGCAAAAAATATCTTATAGATCCTTGTCATAATTGAATTTCTAAATTAAACTATTTTACGCTCAATTTAGTATCCCAATTCACAATTGGCTGCAAAAAATTATATGACCTTATTGGCTGGTAAAAAGCTGCTTGTGGCTCCATTGGACTGGGGCCTGGGCCATGCAACCCGTTGTGTGCCGGTTATCAGGGATTTATTAAGCAGTAATTGCGAGGTTTGGCTGGCTGGCGAAAGAGCACAGGAAAAATTACTAAGGGAAGAATTTCCCGCTTTGCCGTTTTTATCGCTGAAAGGATACAGAATAAAATATGGAAAATCGGGTCTGACCGGTAAGATCTTATTGCAGATTCCCACAATTTTAAAGTCAATAAAAGACGAGCATCGATGGCTAAAAGAACAGGTGAGCAATTATGAATTTGATGCAGTGATCTCCGACAACCGATATGGCCTTTATCATGAGAAAATATTTTCCGTTTTTATTACCCACCAGCTTTGTATTAAAAGTTCGTTAGGAAAATGGAGTGAGAAAATACTGCAGCAATGGAATAACAAATTCATCAGGCGTTTCAACGAATGCTGGGTGCCTGATGATGAAGGAGAAAATAACTTAGCCGGGGAGCTGTCACATCCCGTTAAACTTCCATCAATACCCGTAAAATATATTGGCGCGCTTTCAAGATTTGTCCGCCATTCGGCGGACTCCATTGGAGAAAAAAATAATATCGATGAAAAAAAGTACCATTTATTGATCATTATTTCCGGGCCGGAACCTCAACGAACCATTTTTGAAAACAAGATCATTGATCAAATTGTAAATTACCCGGCAACGGCAACAATAGTAAGAGGATTACCGGGAGAAAGAAATATCATCCCATCAACCAATACGATCCGCTTTTATAATCATCTTTCAACAGAACAACTAAATAAGGAGATGATAAAAGCCGGGTTTGTTATTGGTCGAAGCGGTTATAGCACCATCATGGATATTGCAGCTCTGAAAAAGAAAAGTATCCTTGTCCCCACACCGGGACAAACAGAACAGGAATATCTTGCAGGTTACCTTATGAAAAAACAATTTGCTTTTTGTACAGATCAAAAGAATTTTTCTTTATTGAAGAATATTGAAGAGGCAGGGAGATTTGAATACCGTTTTTAAGTCAACTAATTGAAACCCGACGCCAAAGCACATATAGCTGTTCTTAGCACCAATCTCTTTTTTGCCATTAATTTCAGTTTGGTGAAATACGTTTCACCGGCATTGATAAAGCCCTACGCAGTAAATATTCTTCGCGTAGGAGTCAGCCTTATTCTTTTTTGGTTGTTATGGACGATGAGTGATCTGAAACCGCATATCCACAAAAAACACTGGTTTCGTTTTTTTCTTTGCGGATTAACCGGGATCGCCATCAATCAAATGTTCTTCATTAAAGGACTCACCTATACATCTGCCATTCATGCGTCTTTATTGATATTGCTGACTCCCATTCTTATTACGGTGTTTGCTTTCGCCGTTTTAAAAGAAAAAGTTACGATCATAAAAGCAATGGGATTAGCCCTGGGTATCGGCGGAGCAGTATTATTAATTCTTTCAAAAGAACAATCGTCATCTGCCACAGACTATTTATTTGGCGACATATTGATAATCATAAATGCAATTTCGTATACCATTTATTTTATACTTGTAAAGCCTTTAATGGCCGAATATCCTCCCCTGCACGTCATTCGCTGGGTCTTCACTTTTGGTTTCCTGATGATACTTCCGTTTGGCTGGAGTGAATTCAGTTCTATTCCCTGGGAAAAACTGGAATGGTCACATTATTTGTCCATCTTGTTTATTGTTGTGCCCGGAACTTTCCTGGCCTACTTCTTTAATATTTACGGTATACAACACCTGGGCGCCGGAACAACGGGCTCTTATATTTACACACAGCCTGTATTTGCATCGATCATTGCTGTCATCTTTTTTCATGAACAATTAACACCCGCAAAGCTGCTGGCGGGCATCATGATCTTCCTCGGGGTATTTTTGGTGAGTTTTAAACGCGGCTCATTGAACAAGAGCCTTGGGGTAATCGAAGAATAAAAATTTCTTTTTAGCTTCTTTAAATTTATTCCACTTTCTTGCTTCAATAGAAACGCCGAAGATGCCACTGGTCGGGATGTTATCGATCCTTATGTCGTCTGTAAGATTGTTTGCAAACTCAGTGATCCCGGGGTTATGAGAGAAGATGGCTACGCAATCAATATTATCATCCAATTTTTCAACAACACTATTAAATGCTTCGTCGCTTGCCATATATAATTCAGTCTTCAGCACCAGGTCTTCCTTTTCTTTTTTATATCGTTTGGCAAACTGCTCTGCTGTTTTTCTTGCCCGCCGGGCAGGGCTCGTCACAAATGCATCTATCCGGATACCCCTTTCGTATAATCGTTCCGCCATTGCCGGCGCATCTTTCTTGCCGCGTTCATTCAACGGTCGTTCATAGTCACTCAATGCGGGATCGTCCCAACTACTTTTTGCATGCCGTATAAGAAGAAGTGTTTTCATTTCGCTACAGTTTCTTCATTAAAATTACAAATATCAAATCCCAAATCCCAAATAAATATGCAAACTTCAAACCGAAGTTGGAATTTGGGATTTATTTTTTGGAATTTACTTCAGTAGCCGCGAACTTTTTTTCCTTCCATATAGTTCATGAAAGCTTTATTCGCAACTTTATTACCACCGGGAGTAGGATAGTTACCGGTAAAATACCAATCGCCAAGATTACTGGGGCAGGCGCTATGAAGATTTTCTATCGTTTGATAGATGACCTGTACGGGAATGCCAAGATCTTTTGGTGTGATTAACTCAGCGATCTTATTCGTGATCTCCTCTATCGTAAATAATTTATAGACCTTCTTTACAACATTCTCAGTATGCAACTGGTGGCTGCGATGAAGTTCTTTGCAATGATCATAGATCTCCTGCAGGCAACCTTCTTTATTTCTTTCTTTTAATAACGCGGCCACCGCCTGGAATGCAACAAACTCCCCCATCTTACTCATGTCAATGCCATAACAGTCGGGGTAACGAATTTGGGGTGAAGAAGAAACAATGATGATTTTTTTAGGTTGCAGTCTTGACAACATGCGAATGATACTTTCTCTCAGCGTTGTACCACGAACAATCGAGTCATCGATAACAACTAATGTATCGACACCTTTTCGTACGGTGCCATACGTTATATCATAGACGTGCTGCACCATTTCACTGCGGCTTGAGTCCTCCGTGATAAATGTCCGCATCTTTACATCTTTGATCGCCACTTTTTCTATTCGTATGCGGCGATTGATCATTTCGTTCAACTTTTCCGGATCGTATTCCTTGCCCCAGCTTAATATCCTTTCGATCTTAACCTTATTCAAAAAATCCTCCATTCCTTTTAGCATTCCATAGAATGCAGTCTCAGCTGTATTGGGTATAAATGAAAAGATCGTGTTCTTCAGATCATGATCGATCGCATTCAACACCTGCTCTGTCAGGTTATAACCAAGCTGGTTTCTTTCACGATAAATTTTTTCATCGCTGCCACGGGAAAAATAAATTCTTTCAAAGCTGCAAGCCTTTCTTTCTTTCGGCTCCAGTACCTGCGCTACTTCGATCACTCCTTTTTCATCCACTATCAATGCCTGGCCCGGCATTAATTCTTTCACTTCATTTTCTCCCACGTTAAAACAGGTTCGTATAGCGGCACGTTCTGATGCGGCAACAACCACCTCCTCATCGATATAATAATAGGAAGGACGAATCCCATGTGCATCACGAAAAACAAAGCCAATGCCATTGCCGGTGAAACCACCAACATGAAAACCTCCGTCAAAAATCGGCAATGCTTTCCTCAGCACTTTTTTAATATCTAATTTCTCGGGTGAGGCTTCATCTTCGCGACAGAGATAGGTATGCATCAGTTCGATCATGGCGGCAAGATCACTGAAACGTGTATTTTCATGTGGCTCTTTTCCTGCCAATGCAAACAATTCATCCGAATTTACAATATTAAAATTCCCTGCCAGTGCAAGATTGCGGGCAGGAATTGTATCACGGTTAATAAAAGGATGACAATATTCTAATTTATTTTTTCCCTGCGTGCCATAACGAAGATGACCTAATAACAACTCTCCTAAAAAATTCACATGTCCTTTCATCAAACCGGGATGATTGCGGATACCCGGATGATATTTCTCTAACTCTTCTATTTCTTTTCCTACCTGTTGAAAAATATCGGCGATCGCTTGCGTAGCATTACTGCGCATCCGGTTCATAAATGGATAACCCGGTTCTACATCCAGTTTCACCGTTGCAATACCGGCGCCATCCTGCCCGCGGTTATGCTGCTTTTCCATCAGTAAGTAGAGCTTGTTCAGGCCCCACATCACTGTGCCATATTTTTGATGATAATATGAGAATGGCTTCCGCAGGCGGATAAATGCTAAACCACATTCGTGTTTGATCGGGTCACTCATGAATCAAGAA
>DASVAM010000456.1:0-7040 GCA_036376375.1 Chitinophagaceae bacterium | reverse complement strand
TGATTGCCTCGATTATCAATTAAAAGTGGCGCCCCTGCCTGATATGTTTGCAGCAAAAGAGGGCGGCGGGTGGAAACAATATAGCACAGTTGAAGTAAATGATACAGTGAATCAGCTGGCTGCCGGTTTGTTACATCTTGGCATTTCTCCCAATGATATGTCTGCTGAAAACCGGGACAAGGTTGCGATCATTAGTAAAAATCGCCCGGAATGGTTAATGATAGACTTCGCGGCTCAAAGGATCGGGGCCGTGCTGGTGCCGATTTATCCAACCATTAATGTCAATGAATTACAATTCATCCTCAATGATTCCCAGGCCAGGGTGATCTTCGTAAATGATGAAGAATTATTCTTAAAAGTAAAAAGCATAGAAGACTATGTGCCTGCGCTGAAAAATATTTTTACACTCGAGCACACTACCAATGCAACCTATTGGAAAGATTGCCTCAAACCCGCCACTCCTGAAGCGATCAGTAAAATAGAACAATTGTCTTCAAAGATCACCCCTTCTGATCTTGCTACCATCATCTATACATCCGGCACCACCGGCACTCCAAAAGGCGTTATGTTAAGTCATAACAATGTTGTCAGCAATGTTTGTGACAGCAATTGTGTATTTGAAGAAATTGGAGTGGAAGGCAAAAGAGCATTGAGCTTCTTACCATTGAATCATGTATTTGAAAGGATGGTAAGCTACATCTACGTATACAATAGCGTTTCGATCTATTATGCTGAAAACATGGAAAAGATCGGCGATAATCTTAAAGAAGTAAAGCCGCTGATCTTTACAACTGTCCCTCGTTTGTTAGAAAAAGTTTATGAACGTATCATGGCAAAAGCTGCTACGCTGACAGGAACAAAGAAAAAACTATTTAATTGGGCATTGAGTCTTGGATTAAAATATGATATCAATAAAAACATGGGAGTATGGTATAACCTGCAACTGAGCCTCGCCAATAAACTGATCTTTAGTAAATGGAGAGAAGCGTTAGGCGCCAATGTGAAGGCTATAGTTACCGGCTCGGCCGCTTGCCAGGTAAAACTATTAAGAGTGTTTACAGCGGCAAGAGTACCTATATTGGAAGGATATGGTTTAACAGAAACATCTCCGGTCATAACTGTGAATCGTATGGACCCAAAGAACAGAATGTTTGGAACGGTAGGAACTTTAATTGACAATGTGGAAGTAAAAATTGCAGAAGACGGAGAAATACTTTGCAAAGGGCCAAACGTGATGATGGGTTATTATAAGCGTCCTGATCTTACTGCTGAAGTGATTAAGGATGGCTGGTTTCATACAGGCGACATTGGTGTGATGGTTGATAATAAATTTTTAAAGATCACCGATCGCAAAAAAGAAATTTTTAAAACATCCGGTGGCAAATATGTGGCGCCGCAGCCTATCGAAAATAAAATGAAAGAATCAAAGTGGATCGAGCAAATGATGGTAGTTGGAGCGGAACAAAAATTTACCGGCGCACTGATCGTTCCCGCGTTTGGCGCACTAAAAGAATGGTGTGCTGAACACGGAGTGGAATTTAATGGCAATGAAAAAATGATAAAGAACGAAAAAATAATCACCCTCATAAAAGATACAGTCGAACGCTATAATCAGAATTTTAACCAGGTTGAACAAATAAAGAAATTTGAATTGCTCCCTTATGAATGGAGTGTGGAAGGCGGTGAATTGACTCCTACATTGAAACTAAAAAGAAAAGTGATCATGGAGAAGTACAAAGATGCGATTGATAGAATATATTCTTAATGATCATCTGAACTTCCGCCCACCCCGGGTTCGGTCTTTACTTTTTTTAAACCGTCCATTTCGATTATATTTAAAGATGCCTCCCGGGTTTGTAAAATTAAAAGGTCGTGCTGCAAGAGTTTGGCAGAATTTAAAACAGGGAATGTCCCTTGCATGGGCTGCTTCGCCAAAACTCCTTATCCGCTATACGTTGCTGGGAATGTTCAACTCTATCATTCCTCCCTTGCAGGTATGGCTAGGTGCACTGTTGGTAAATAAGATCGCCGAAACACGTTTGCATCCGTTAACATTTAATGACCTGCTTCCTATTATAGTTACACTGTGGCTTTCATTCATTATGCAAAGAGCCATCGGCTCTTATATCGGTTATGGAAGAAATCTCTATGTCCGCCGGGTGGAATTGGAAGCAGAACGTCGCTTATTAACAAAAGCATCACGAGTAGATCTTGGTCATTTTGACAACTCCGACTGGCACGATCGTCTGGCAAGAGCAAAACGTGATGTATCATGGCGGCCCGGTGACCTCACGTGGTCAGTATTGGGACTGTCAGGTAATATTGTAACGATCATTTTAATGGCTGGTTTGCTGGCCAGCCTGCATTGGTTGCTGGTTGTTCTTGCACTGGTTACTTCATTGCTTTCGGTGATGATTGAAAGTCGTGTAACAAATAAACTGTACAAATATTTTTACCAGGAAACCCCCGAAGAAAGAGAAAGAAATTATATCGGGGATCTTTTAGTTCAACCACGAACGACTAAGGAAATAAAGGCAAATGTTCTGGCTGACTATCTCTTGGGAAGACATAAAACAATTTCAGATCATCTTTTTAAGCAACGGGCGAAAATGTATCAATCCGGTGTGAGGATATCGATGATCAGCGGATTGGTAACGGGGACTACTCTTGCACTGGCCTATGTGTTTGTCGGATTGCGTGGAATACAAGGGACGATCGATCCGGGTGGTGTTGTATTGGTCGTTGGCGCATTCACATCAGTTGCCGGCACCCTTGGCATGATCTCTCAGACTTTTGTCGCAGTTGATCAGCACACAAGATTTCTTGATGATTATTTTTCCTTTTTAAAAATTGGGGCACTGGTTCCTGTTCCCCAAAAGCCCATTTCAATTCCGGACGGAGTGATTAATGAAATAAGATTTGAAAATATCAGTTTCCATTATCCCGGAGGTCACGGTGAAGCAATCGAAAATCTAAGTTTAAAAATTAATAAAGGAGAGCTTATCGCGTTGGTAGGTGAAAATGGTGCCGGCAAAAGCACACTCGTTAAATTATTACTCCGGTTTTATGATGTACAAAAAGGCTCAGTAAAAATTGACGGTATCGATGTCAAAGATATAGACCCCGAACATCTCCGCAGTCGCATTGGTGTATTATTCCAGGATTATGCTCAATACGAACTGTCAGTAAGAGAAAATGTTTTAATGGGATGGCCTTATGATAAACCCGATGATGAGAGAGTGATGAAGGCATTAAAAGACTCAAGAAGTGAATGGCTGGTGAAGAAAATGGCAAATGGTCTTGATTCAAAAGTTGGAAGACTATTTGAAGGTGGACACGATCTTTCCGGTGGCGAATGGCAGCGGCTTGCTTTAGCAAGGATCATGTATCGTAATGCTGATATCTGGATATTGGATGAACCGACATCATCACTGGATCCCGAAGCAGAAGCAGCGATCTTTGCAGAGCTTAAAGAAAATCTGAAAGGAAGAATTGGAATTGTGATCTCGCACCGCTTCTCAACGGTGCGCATTGCCGATCGCATTGCAGTAGTCGACGATGGTCATATTAAAGAACTTGGAACACACCAGGAATTACTGGCTGCAGAAAATACCTACGCAAGACTCTTTGAGCTCCAGGCTTCTGGCTACAGGTAACCGGTATTGACATATATCCACCCTTATCTTAACTCAAATCATGGTTTTTTCTTTGGTGACCTAATAAATTTGATCCTATAAATTAAGATCATGAAAAAGAAATATTTGCCTGAAAAAAGAACCGGGATATGGGTCGACCAGCAAGATGCATTCCTTTTTCGGCTTGAAGGAGAAAAGGCACCCATTATTCAACATATACGATCAGAAGTTGAGTCACGAGTTCGGATAAAGGGTGAGGAAAAAGTTTCAGCAAGATTTGGCAACACATTTATCGATGACCAGGAAAAAAAGCAAAGACGTCAGCGACATGAACGTAAAAGGTATTTTGATGAAATAAT
The DNA here is from genome assembly GCA_036376375.1 of Chitinophagaceae bacterium. Taxonomy (GTDB): domain Bacteria; phylum Bacteroidota; class Bacteroidia; order Chitinophagales; family Chitinophagaceae; genus VBAS01. The sequence goes on along the minus strand of DASVAM010000456.1, from coordinate 3,046 downwards.
CGATAGCGTTCGCAACGATGACTATCTATTTATTTTTGGCCCTGGTAAGGGTAAAGAAGAACTCAACAATGCTTTTGAAAAAGAGCATAACATAAAAGTAAAAGTTATTTTTCTTGAAACCACGGATCGCTTAACGGAAAATCAAATGCTTGAAAAAACATTGAAATATTTTGACAGTGAAGAATTCAAATCCGTCAAAAGAAAAATGAAGCGGTCAACAAGCTATGTTCACTGATCCATAATAAGTAATTGACCTATCCTTCGTGCTTCACACCTTCTTTTACACGAAATACATGAAGTACATAAGGGAAGATCGCATCAATAGTTTCAGCTGCTCCTTTTGGTGAACCGGGTAATGTGATCACCAATGTGTTTTTTATAAAACCAGCCACACCACGGGAAAGCATAGCATACGGAGTTCTTTGCTGGCCATAATTACGTGCCGCTTCCATGATTCCAGGAATTTCCCGATCCAATAAGGGAGCAATTGCATCCGGAGTAACATCTCTTGGCGATAAACCTGTTCCACCTGTAAGCAGAACAAGGTCAAACTCTTCTTTAGTTAATTCTTTGACTTTCTCCTGGATAGTTAAGAGATCATCTGGAATTATTTCATTGTGACTAACGGATAAATTAAGTTTCTCCAATTTTTCAAGTATTGTCTTGCCACTTTTATCTTCTCTTGCACCGGCCGCAACACCATCAGAACAAACAATAACGGCGCAACGAAGATCATTTGATTGCTGATCTTTAAAATCTGTTTTTCCGCCGCTTTTCGCTTCCAATTTAATCGATGAGATCCCGACTTCTTTATCAAGAGGTTTCAACATATCATAAATTGTCAATGCAGTGATAGCAGCACCGTGCATTGCCTCCACTTCTACCCCCGTTTTGTAAATCGTATGTACCTCAACAGTGATGATAATATTTAATCCATCGGGTTCATGAGTAATAGCGGCATATTCAACAGGTAACGGGTGACAATCCGGAATTACATCACTTGTTTTTTTAATCGCCAGTAATCCCGCAGCCCGTGAAAATTCAAATACATCTCCTTTGGGAACCGATTTATTTTTTATTGCATCGATCGTCTCTTGCTTGGAAACAGAAACAATCGCAGTGGCAATTGCTTTGCGAAGGCTATTTGATTTTGACGTGATGTCTACCAATTATTAATTTTTAATTGTTAATTATTAATTCAAGAATTCTCTTTCCAATGATATGTCTCGTCTGTTAATAATTCTTTTCCCCAAACTGGTAATTCAGCTTTTAGTCTTTCTACAGTCTCTTCGCACGCATCGATGGCTGCCTTACGATGCGCTGATGAGGTAAAAACAAATAAGCTGATCTCCCCTGCTTTTACAATACCCAGGCTATGATATACATGCATGCACGTAAGATCATATTTTGCAAAGATCTCTTCGCGGATCATATACATCTTTTCCAAAGCCATGTCTTCATAAGCGGTATATTCTATCGAAGTCACTTCTTTACCATCGATCTTATCGGCTCTTACCTGTCCCAAAAAAATACTATGTCCGCCAATATCCATCTTGCTGCTGTGTTTTTGAATGCTGTCAGCAATAAATGATGCAGCAATGGGGCCCTGTACAAAAATATTTTTTGGCTTTCTTTCCTTCATACAGTTTGTTTCTGTTTCTTCCATTCAACAATCCCGCCATGAAGACTGTAAACATTCTTACTTTCTCCAAAAATACCTGATAAAATCTTTGCAGCCTGTAGGCTTCTTTTTCCTGACTGGCAAAAGGCAATAACATTTTCAGACTTTATCATTGATGTATTATCACTCAATTGCGCCAAGGGAATTCTTATATGTTCAAATTCACTTACAGCCGGAACCTCATGAAGCTCTCTGACATCGATCACATCCACATTTCCGTTTGCGATCATACTATTAAAAGTATCCACATTAATCTCTGCCTGCTGCACGGGTAAAGCGCAAAGCCATTCGTAGTTTGTTTCTAAAAATTCTTTTTCATCTTTCGGGATCAAAGACCGCGTTTGTTTTCCCGCTGATAAATTCAATTGAAACACCTGGTTATTTAAAGCATTATAAGTCAACAACTGATTTACCAACGGCTCACCGATCCCCGTAATTAATTTTATCGTTTCATTTGCCATCATTGTTCCAATGATCCCCGGCAATACTCCCAACACACCCGCTTCGGCACAGTTCAACACCTCTCCCTCTTTTGGCGGATCAGGGAATAGATCTCTATAATTAACGGCTTCTGCACCCCCTTTTAGAGGTTGGTAGCTAAACACACTTACCTGTCCTTCAAATTGTGAAATGGCTCCATATACCAATGGCTTATTCAGCAACACGCAAGCATCGTTGATCATATAACGGGTAGAAAAATTATCTGTGCCATCGATAATTATGTCATACTCCTCAAATATTCCAAATGCATTTTGCGTTGTAAGTCTTTCGTTGTAAGGAATGATCTTTATCTCCGGGTTTAGTTGTTTTAATATATCCGCTGCCCGTTCAGCTTTTGATAATCCAATATCATCTACTGAATATAAAACTTGCCGATGAAGATTATTTAATGCTACCACGTCGTCATCAACTATACCAAGTGTACCAACACCGGCAGCGGTTAAATATTGCAAAGCAGGACAACCTAAACCACCAGCACCGGTCACCAGCACTTTTGCATCGAGCAACCTTTGCTGACCCTCTTCACCAAATTCCGGTAAAATGATCTGGCGGTGATAACGTTCATATAAATTTTGATCGTTCATTTTTATCCACCTGAAAATGGCGGCAGCAATGCCACCATATTATTCTTATTCAACAAGGTGTTCTCATTTATTATCTGCTTGTCAACGGCTATCACATATTTTGTTTTGGCCAATGCAGGATAATCTTTATGCAATGCCTCTACCAAACTATCAGTATCTGTGATTTCCGCCACCGAAACTGAATCCCCTGCTATATCCGCAAGTTTGCCAAACAAAATAACTTTTACACTCATAAAATAACGAACAACAAATTTACTTAGAATTATCTTTGCTGAAAGAG
>DASVAM010000452.1:0-11727 GCA_036376375.1 Chitinophagaceae bacterium | reverse complement strand
AAAAACTGTCCACATGAAATTATTTTCCCGCCTCTGCACATGTTTGCCTGTTGGATTTATGTTCATTGCACTTAATACAAAATCCCAGGTGATTCCGGATCCTCTTTCTACATATAATAAACATCTTGCCGAAAGGTGGTCAGGTGAATACATGCAGGTATCGCAATACAAGGTTAAAGGAAGTCCGTATTTGTTGGGGAAGGCATTTCCGGGCACAGTAAAATTTGCCGATGGAAATACAATAAATAATGTTCAGATTACTTATGACTTATATAATGAGAAAGTCAGTTTTGAAAAGGATAGCCTTTTTTTCGAATTGGATAAGTTGATCAAAGAATTTTCCATCATGTTGCCAGCAGAGTACGGTAATACAAATCTTGTTTTCAGAAATGCTGCTTCTTTTGGAGATACGAAAAAGAAAGGGTATTATAATATAATCAGTGAATCGGGTAAGTATGTTTTTATGAAGGAGTTCAAATTAAAACTGGTTCCAGATCCGGCTAATACTCTTGCAAAAGATTATAAGATGTTTGAGCAGTATTATGAATATCTTCTTTATGATACTTCAGGCAGGAATTTGAGCAAGATAAAGCTCAATAAAAAGAGTGTTTTATCATTCTTCCAGAATAAGAGTGCTGCAGAAAAAGAAATAAATGACAGTAGGATTGATGTATCAACGGAGGCTGGCGTGTCATTACTGTTAACCAGAATTGGATCCCTGTAAGATTTATTGTTAATTACTTGTTTCCTCGTAATAGTATCAAATCTTTAAGAATACCGGAATGCCCCAGATAAGCCGGAAGTTGTCGTTTCTGATTGTGGCAGCGTAAGATTTAAAAGGATAAGATAATCTGATCGGCGGACCACAATATATTAAATGTATCCAGGTTAATTGAGCCGTTACAGCGACTTTCACAAATTCAGGCTGCAAACAGAGTTTGCCTGCCGATGAGAGTAATTGAGCACATAAGTTAGCCCAATCAGCCTTCTGATGCACCCTGGCCCTCCTATAATTTGTTTAAAATTTGGTTACCTTGCGGCAGCTTTTTTAAAAATGATGATGTCTTTTATTTCGTATCCTTACTCCACGAAAATGTGTTTTTAGGGCTCAAAATCAAGTATTTATTTAAACTAAAATTGATCTCCACATGAGAAAATTTGCTTCACTGTTAGTGACGGCGATGCTGTGCTCAGTGCTGGTACTCGCTCAGAACCGGAATGTTTCCGGTACAGTGACAGATGCTAATGGTAAACCAATACCATTTGCTTCGATCACTGTGAAAAACACCAAAAATGGGGTTACGGCCGATGGTGATGGAAAATTCAGTATTAAGGGTGTCACAACGGGTACCGTCCTGGTCATTACGTCTGTTGGTTATGATGACAGAGAATTAACGGTCGGCACCTCAGACATTGTTAATATCAGTTTAACACCTACTGCCGGTAGTAACCTAACTGAAGTTGTTGTAACAAGTGCATTTGGTGTTAAAAAAGCATCCAGGGTTACCCCATTTAGTTCGCAGGTTATTAAATCGGAACAGTTGACGGTGATTCCGCAAACCAATGTTAATGCTGCTTTAGCCGGAAAAGTAGCGGGTGTTCAATTTAGGGGGCAATCGCCAATTAAATTAAATTCCCAGGGATTTTTGAGGATTCGGGGTGGTGGTTCACTCACCGATGTAGATCCTCTCTACGTCGTAGATGGAACTATTGTGAATTCATTTGACATCAACCCAGACGACATTGAAGAGCTTAACGTGTTGAAGGGAGCAAATGCGACCGCACAATTTGGTAGCCGCGCAGCAAATGGTGCTATCGTTATTACGACAAAAAAACGTATGTCTAAATCGGGTCTTGGTATCGAAGTTAACCAGGGAATGGTCTGGGATAAAGTTTATATCCTGCCAAAATATCAAAATTTATATGCTGGTGGCGATGGAGACTTAATTACATTTAACTATAATGCTGCGACAATGCCTGCTGAATGGCAGGCTCTTGCTGGCAAGCAATATCATGATTATACCGATGATGCATCGTGGGGTCCAAGAATGACCGGTCAGGAATATATTCCCTGGTATGCCTGGTACCCGGGGACTCAATATTCATTCAAGACTGCGAATTTATTACCACAGCCTGATAATGCCCGTGACTTTTGGGAAACCGGCATCACTAATAATACCAATATAAGTCTGGGTCAAAGCGGAAACGGTTATGTTTACAGAGTTTCATACACGAATCAACACATAAAGGGCATGCTGCCAAACTCCTCTTCCAATAGAAACACGGTGTTTGGAACTGTTTCGGGAGATCTCGGTCAACATTTTACAGTTGGCCTGAATGGAACTTACTCGTCTCAAAAGATTAGAGGCGAATTTAACGACGGATATGCTAACCAGTCCAGCGGCTCATTTACTCAATGGTTCCATCGTGATCTGGATATGAACATAATGAAAGAGCTGAGAGATTTAAGGACTCCTTTGGGTGGTATTGGTTCATATGCATCATGGAACCTTCGTCGCAATCCAAATTCATGGAATCCTTCAAACCCGGCAGCAAGTGTATATGCTGGAAACTACTGGTATAATTTCTACACTTACTTTGATCAAATTAACAATGTTCAAAACAGAAATAGATTATTTGGAGATGTTTCTTTGACCTATAAGATGAACAACAATTTCCGTATTAAAGGTACTCTTCGTAAGAATCAGTTAACTACTAATTACGAAAATATTGACCCGAGTATCTTGCAGAATTCAGCGGGCCAGAGCGGTGTTTTAGCAGGATATGCGACTGGTCAAACCTCGTACCAGGAATATAATTATGAATTATTGGCGTCTTTCAATAAGGCAGTTATGGATGGCAATCTTGCAATAAGTGTTAATGCGGGTGCTAACAAGCTGACAACTCAATATAAAGAAGTGCTTGCTAATACCAATGGCGGTTTGAATATTCCAAATTTGTATACGATCGCTAACTCCAAAAACCCGGCGTCCAATACTAACAACCGGGAGAATTTGAAAAACAACTCACTTTTTGCATTTGGTGATTTTGAGTACAAAAAGTTTGTGAGTGTAAGCTGGGCCATTAGGAATGACTGGTTCTCAACATTACCCACAACGGATAATTCTCTTGCTTCGCCATCGGTTGGCGCAGCATTTATATTTACAGAATTCACTAAGGGTTCACTTTCCTGGTTAACATATGGAAAAGTTTTTGGATCGTGGGGTAAAAAACCTAAGAGCCTTGATCCTTACAGATTGGAGCTTTATTATGGTTTGAATCAATTCACATGGGCTTCCGGTGGAAATAATTATTTCTTGATGAATGTCCCTGACAATTTTCCTGATCCTAATCTGACAGGCTCACTGGTGAATACATGGGAAGGTGGAGTTGATCTTCGGTTCCTCAAAAACCGTTTAGGAGTGAATATAACTTATTATTCTGAAAAGAATATTAAGGAGCCTATTACAACACCTCAAAGTGCCGTCGGGGGGTTCCCCAACAGGACGATCAATGCAGCTGAAATAGAACGCCAGGGAATTGAAGTTGAATTAAATGCAAAACCTGTAATCAACAAAAACTTTGATTGGAACCTGACCACAACATTCGCCTATATTACGGACAACACAGTAGTGAAGCTAGCGGAAGGTGTGCCAAGCTTTACTTTAAGTGGTGGAGCGTTCGGAACCAATTTTGCCCGTGTATTCCATTTCGAGGGTAAGGATTGGGGAATTCTGAAAGGCGGTGGTATTCTTCGTAATGAAGATGGATTGCCGATGATCACTGAAAATGGATTTAGTGGTGGCTTAGGCTGGTTTGCTTCTGATCCTGACAAGGAGTATGGTTCCATAGTTCCAACGATCACCGGTGGTCTGCAAAACTTTATGAACTATAAGAACTTCTCGCTCGGATTGACTCTTGATTATCAGTTTGGAGGTAAATTCTTTTCATTATCTGAGCAGTGGGGTACATTTTCGGGTCTGTTAGAAAACACGGCTGCCATCAATGATAGGGGAAAGAATGTACGTGATGATGTGGCAGACGGTGGTGGCGTTCATATTGTTGGAGTGGACGCAGCGGATGGAAAGACACCTGTTGATGTATATATCAGCGCATATGACTATTTTCATCAATTCTATTTTCAGCAAATTGCAGAGCCATTTGTTCATGATTTAAGCTTTGTGAAATTGCGTGAAATAAGCCTTGGGTACAGAATTCCTGTAAATAAATTAGGAAGCATCGGTAAGGCATTCCAGGGAGCAAACATTTCTATCATTGCCCGCAATCCATGGCTGATCTATCGTGACACGAAGAATTTTGATCCATCTGAAATAAGCTTTAATCATGGAGAAGATGGACAAATGCCGGGAACCCGTTCACTCGGTTTCAACTTAAAGCTTAATTTTTAATGGTTAAAAAAAATTATTATGAAAGCAATAAAATTTAATCGATTTACAATTGCAAGTGGAGCATTACTTGTCGTGATGTCTTCCTGCAATAAACCGGGCGATTTCGACGATACCAATGTAAACCCCAATGCTACAACGATTCCTGTCACGTCAGCTCTTTTGACAAATGTCGAGTCAGTAATTGGTAATAATGTTTGGGGAAATGCAATAGCTCAAACTTCTGCGTTGTATGCACAGTATTCGTCAGAAACTCAGTATACCGATGCTTCAAGATACACTGACCCTAACCTGGGTTGGGATGGCTATTATGGAGGACCTATGTATGATCTTCAAACTATCATCAATTACAATACTGATCCTGCTACAAAGGATATTGCGCAGTTATATGGTTCCAATGCTAACCAGATCGCTACTGCTCGGATCCTGTTGGATTATTATTATATGGTTTTGACGGATACTTATGGTGACCTGCCTTTTAGTGGTGCTTTAAAAAATAATGCAACACCAGCATTTGACAAACAAGAGGACGTTTATCCGGCATTAATTAATGATCTTAAGGCAGCGGTGGCACAATTCGACGGCGGTGCACTATTCCAGGGGGATATTGTTTATGCTGGCAACACCACCAGCTGGAAAAAATTTGCAAATTCGCTTCGGGCTATCCTGGCATTAAGAATGTCTAAGATCAATCCCACATTGGGCAAGACAGAATTTGCTGCCGCGATTGCTGCCGGAGTTATTGAAACGAATGCTGATAATTTCACAATTGCATATCCGGGTGGCAACTATAGAAACCCGGTAAACAATTATTATGTCATCGTTCAACGATTTGACTACGCTGTTAGTAAAACAATCACTGATAAATTAACAGCTTTGGCCGATCCAAGAATATCAAAATTTGCAAGTAGTTCAAAAGGGTTTCCTTATGGATATTCAAGGGATGATGCAATCGCCTGGGCAGATGTGAATCCAGATTATGCTAACCTTTTAGCCTACACTGCTACCCCTCAAACTTTTCCATTCCATGTTCTATCAGCCGGGCAAGTTTGGTTAGCCCGTGCTGAAGCAGCTAAGTTAACCTGGACATCAGAAAATGTTGCTGCAGCCTATAATGCGGGTATTTCAGCAAGCATGGAGCAATGGGGAATTTCTGCAGCACAGACTGCAGCATATCTTGCTCAGTCTTCTGTTATGCTCAATGGCACCAATGACCTTGCAAAAATAGCAGAACAAAGATGGCTTGCTCATTATCCTGATGGTAACCAGGGCTGGGCTGAATGGAGAAGAACCGGGTATCCGGTATTAGATCCTGCACCCGGCGCTGGAAAACAAATTCCTCGCAGAATGCCTTATGGGCCCAATGACCCGCTTTATAATCCGTCTAACTGGGAGGTCGCTGCAAGTCGTTATACGGTAGGCGGTGTTAAAGATTCACAAGACGGAAGAGTTTGGTGGGATAAACCATAATGTGATTTTTTTTATCATATCAGAAGTGGAGTGCTCTTTACTCCACTTTTGATTTTTAAGAATGATTTGTCTAACTTTAACGCTGACCTGAAACCATACATATGAGAAAATTTCTGCTCCGTTTATTTTCTATTCTTTGTATATACTTGATTGTATCCTGCGAAAAAGGCGAAGAGCAATTTCCTCCGGTCTTAAATAATGAAAAGAATATTATATTGTTACCGGATGGTGGTAATTTGGTGACGAAGGCGTTGGACATTAATAATTCGGTAATAACTTATGACATTTTGCGTATCGATAGAAATACAACTAATGCTGGTGAACTCAATAAGACACAAGTCGTAAAAATCCAAAAAAATAATTCTGTACTCTCTGAACTTGGAGAAGCTCAAATAATAGAATTACCAAGAGACTATTATCAAAGTCATCCCGATAATCCTTTTGATGGCGAATTTTGGACAGTCACTTTTCAACCCGGGGAAAGAACAAAATATTTGAAACTGGATATACGTTCAGTTAGCATTACAAGTTTAGGAAGAGTTGGACTTGGTTTTCAAATTGCCGAAGCAAATAATGCTCAAATCAGCAGTACAAAGAATCAGGTCGCAGTTGAGATCTCTGCGAAAAATCAATTGGATGGTGTCTATAAAGTCAAATATAGATTATTCCATCCCACGAGTTCCAGTATCACCGGAAATGGTACCATTGATGAATGGGATTTCTTATCGTCCGGACCAACTTCAATCGATTGGGATTTAGCGACCATATTTATCGATTTTGCAAGTGGGGGCTTAACATATTTCGGGGATGCCGCAGGGCCAAGTTTACTAGTTAGAATGACTGTGAATCCTGATAATAGTGTCTCAATTTCAAATGTTGGTTCAAGGGCTGCCGCCCTGGCATTTCCTCCGCTGGTTGTACCGCCGGGTGTTACTAACAGATATGATCCCGCCACGAAAACATTTTACGTGGCCTACACATGGACGCCTGCGGGATCCGGCACAAGAGAAAAATATGACACACTTACGTATATAAGACCGAGATAAAATATTTTACTTATGAGAAGGGCTTTGCATTTGCAAAGCCTTTTTAATTTAACTTGGCCCACTAAATTATTGACATGGAACAAGCACAACAACCTAACCAGTTAAATATTGAGATATCAGAAGAGGTAGCGGAAGGGTCATATGCTAATCTTGCGATCATTACACATTCTCATGCAGAGTTTGTCATTGATTTTGTAAATGTGATGCCCGGGACACCAAAAAGTAAGGTGAAATCCAGAATAATCTTTACGCCTCAACATGCCAAAAGATTCATGAAGGCGATGATGGAAAATATTTCACGGTATGAAGCTGCTAATGGCGCTATAAAAGATCTCGAGGACATTCAGTTACCCCTCAATTTTGGAGGACCATCGGCGCAAGCGTGAGACACGTTAGTAGTCCTTAGTCGTTAGTCAATAGTGCGGGTTGAGGTCTATAAAAACTTATCAGGATTATTTATCATATATAGTACCAGCTTCGCAATTTCATCATTGTCTGACTTTAATTCAATGTATAATTCATTTGTTAAAAACTCACACGACAATGCAAAATCAAGCCATACCTGTGTTTCTGCGTTTTCCGTCTCAGCATCATTAAGCTTCGAAATGAAATAGTCCTTACAACGTCTTCGTTTGTATGCTTCAACTGTATTCGTACAAACCGATCTGGACGAATTTCTGATTTGAGATGTCGATCCAAATCTCTCTTCCGATGGAAATGTCTTTGAAATATGATATATACGCATAGCGAGGGAAAAAGCCTTCTGATACCCCAATAGTTTTCTGTAATCTCCCATTTATCAAAATTTAGCAAACTATACTATCGACTATCAACTAATGACTATTGACTCACAACAACCCTTCATCCGCAAAACTAAAATAGCCAGTGTCACTTACTATCATATGATCAAGCACCCTGATGTCAAAATATTTTGCCGCTTCTTTTATTTTCAGGGTTAATTCTTCATCAGCCCTGCTTGGTTTTAAACTACCGGATGGATGATTGTGACAAAGAATGATGCTAACGGCATCTTCCTCCAGCGCTTTTTTTAAAATCACTCTTGGATCAGCAACCGTACCCGTGATCCCACCTTCACTCACGATTTCAAAATGATTAATTTTATTTGCTCTGTTTAAAAACACCACCGCAAATACTTCATGACGATAATCTTTCAGCTTTGCCATGAAATAACCGGCCACATCATTACTTGAGGAAATTATTTTCTTTTGAAGTGAACCAATTGCCTGTCTCCGTCTTCCTAGTTCAAGCGCAGCCGAAATTGTCACCGCTTTTGCCTGCCCAATCCCTTTTACTTTCATCAACTCTTTTACTGAAAGCTTACCTAATTCTGAGAGATTGTCTTTACTAATTTTCAAAACATCTTTTGCAAGATCAACCGCAGTTTTTTCTTTTGATCCATTCAAAATAAGTATCGCCAGCAATTCTGAATCGCTGAGTGTGTGGGCTCCATTTAATAGTAATTTTTCTCGTGGTCTATCGTCTTTTGCCCATTGTTTTATAGAGTATTTCTGCTCTTGCATTGGCCAACATTAACAAATAATTTGGGTCCGGAAAATACAACTTTCAGGGTATAGCCCTGAAAACGAATCCAAACCACGTCCGACCGGAAAACTAAAATGAAAAACCAGGCAAAGGTCATCCGGGCGGGCTCTGAAAAGCTAAACCAGGACATATGAAAAAAAAATCCGTATCCCCGATTGGTGCACTGCACCCAATTTTATTCTTCGCCGGCGTCTATGTTGTTGTTTTGTTTTTCTCCATTTTTATTTGTTCCGCATTGTTTTATAGTTGCAATACAGCAGCTTCGGACAATAGCTATTCCCTGAGTGAGAAGAAAGTAAGTGAACCGCAAACCAATACAGCAACTATAGCCTCCGTAAAATAGCGGCTCACAATCAACATTTTTCCCCGACGTGTTTTGATTTGGGGTGAAGTATTATCTTCGCCGCTCCAAAGAAATCCCTTTGGTTAATCAAGCACAATCATGTCAGCTGCGAAAATTTTTTCCGGTACGGGATCTCAAACTTTAGCCGAACAAATTTGTAAGAGCTATGGCTCCAGGCTAGGAAAAGTCAATATTCAGCGATTTAGTGACGGGGAAATCCTGCCCACATTTATGGAGAGTATCAGGGGTGATTTCGTTTTTCTTGTACAAAGTACCCATGCCCCGGCGGAGAATTTATTGGAGCTTCTATTAATGATCGATGCTGCAAAAAGAGCATCCGCATATAAGATCATTGCCGTAATCCCCTATTACGGCTATGCCCGCCAGGACAGAAAGGACAGACCAAGGGTTGCTATTGGAAGTAAATTGATTGCCAATATGATACAGGCAGCGGGGGCCGACAGGTTAGTCACGATGGATCTACATGCGCCCCAAATCCAGGGTTATTTTGATATACCCGTTGACCATCTGGACAGCCATGCAGTTTTTATTCCTTACATAGAGAATCTGAGGCTTGAAAACCTTACCTTTGCGGCCCCCGATGTGGGAAGTGCAAACAGGATTAGGGAGATAGCGAGTTATTTTGAAGCGGAGATGGTTATTTGTGATAAGCACAGGAAAAGAGCAAATGAAATAGCAAGCATGGTTGTAATCGGGGACGTAACCGACCGGGACGTAGTAATCATTGACGACATCTGCGACACAGGCGGCACATTGGCAAAAAGTGCAGCTCTTTTAATGGATAAAGGTGCAAGAAGTGTAAGGGCTCTGATCACACACCCTGTACTTAGTGGAAGGGCTTATGAGAATATCGAAAATAGTGTGCTTGAGGAATTAGTGGTTTGTGATACGATACCTCTAAGGCAAACTACGCCAAAGATAAAAGTGATATCAGTGGCTGAACTTTTTGCAGTGGCTATCAGGAATGCATTTGAGAATAAGAGTATAACAGGTTTATTTGTGCATTCGCAGAGGAAAGGATTATAAACCTCTGTCCCCCGTTCGACCGGGTCGTCCCGGCGGGCTAAAGGGGAACTTAGATTTGAATAGATCAATTTTTTATATATAGTTCTTAAAACAATTTTTATCAATTCCCCACTTCTATTTGAGAGTATCAACTACTTCTCTTTGGGAGTTGGGGGTAAAAACAAAAAAAAATGAAATCAATTACGATCGAAGGACAACTGAGGACCGAAACCGGGAAAAAAGCCACCCGACAACTTCGCTCTCAGGATTTGGTGCCCGGTGTAATTTATGGCGGTGAAAAGGAGATCAGCTTTGCTGCTCCTTCCATGGCTTTTAAAACATTCGTGTACACTCCCGAATTTCAGAAGGCTGAAATTAAATTGAACGGTAACACCTATACCTGCATTTTGAAAGACTTGCAGTTTGACAAAGTGACTGATAAGCTGATCCACATTGACCTGATGGAATTGGTTGAAGGCAAAAAAGTGATCGCTGATATTCCCATTAAATTTATCGGCACATCAAAAGGCGTGAAGGAAGGTGGTCATCTTATCATTAAAATGAAATCGTTGAAGGTAAAATCCCTGCCGAAAGATTTAAAGGAACAAATTGAAGTGGATATTACAAATCTGGAACTGAATGGTAACATTCGTGTTGAAGATGTAAAAGAAGCTAATTATGAGATCCTGAATTCACCAAGAATTCCAATTGCTTCGGTTGTATTGACACGTCAACTGAAACAGGAAGAAGCAACTGTTGTTGCTCCTGCTGCCGGCGCTGCTCCTGCTACCGGCGCTGCCGCACCTGCTGCCGGCGCTGCCGCACCCGCTGCCGCCGGTGCACCTGCAAAAGAAAAGGGCAAAAAGTAATCATTAGGATACTCAAGGAAAACCCATCTGCACAAAACGGATGGGTTTTTTGTTTCTTTAATTTAACCAACGTGAAGTCATTATCTTTAAAACTCTATTCTCGTAATAAATAGTTATGAAATTTTTGATCGCTGGATTGGGCAATGCTGGTAATGAATATACGCATACAAGACATAATATTGGTTTTGATGTAGTGAATGCCTTTGTGCAAAAACACGGCGGCAGTTTTGCTTCCGGGAGATTAGCCTATACAAGCACAATAAAGTGGAAGGGAAAGATTTTTGTTTGCATCTGTCCTACAACATACATGAATCTAAGTGGCAACGCTGTAAAGTACTGGATGGACAAAGAAAAAATTTCGATGGAAAATATACTGGTAATAATAGATGAGGTCTCCTTACCCCTTACAAAAATGAGACTGCGTCCTTCCGGCAGTGACGGGGGGCATAATGGTTTAAAAAGTGTGGAGGCGTCACTTGCATCCAGAGATTATCCACGACTTCGTTTTGGGATCGGAAATGAATATCCTAAGGGCCTGCAGTCAGATTTTGTTTTAAGCAAATGGAAAAAAGAAGAGGAACCTTTAGTTAGGTTAAAAATTGAAAAGGCAGTGGAAATAATCGAAAGTTTTGCCACGCGGGGGATCAGTCTTACTATGAATGATGTGAACAGTGCAGAATACTCTATTTAAAAGCTATGATTGTCTTGATTTTTCATTCATGATCCTTAATCGCTGGCAAAGGATCTTTATAAATCCTTTAGCTACTTCCGGTCTTTCATCCATCAATTCATAAAAAGGTTCCTGGTCTATCTTATACAGGATACAATCGGTATCAGCAGTAGCGCTGGCTGACCGGGTGTCGGCATCCAACAGGGAAAGTTCACCGAAAACTTCTTTTTCCTTTAAGATCGCGAGTGTTGTAGTTCCTTTATGAATTTTGATATTTCCCTGCTGAATGATATACATGCAATCCCCGGTTTCTCCTTCTTTAAAGATCTCTGTA
>DASVAM010000446.1:0-3080 GCA_036376375.1 Chitinophagaceae bacterium | reverse complement strand
AAATTGTGATCTTTCAGATGCTGATCTCTCACAAAGAGTTTTCCTGGATTGCGAGTTCAATTCATGTAACCTCAGTGGAAGTAATTTTGTCAAAACAGGTTTAAAGAACATAAAGTTCAGAGAATGTAAACTTTTGGGCCTGCATTTTGAGAACTGTGACCCGTTTCTTTTTGCGGTCGATTTTGATAAGTGCCTTTTAAGTCTTTCTTCATTTTATAAAATCAAACTTAAAAAAACAAGATTTAAAGATTCGAATCTTTCGGAAGTTGATTTTACTGAGGCCGATCTAACCAGTTCTTTGTTCGATAACTGTGATCTTGCCGGTGCAAAATTTGAACGAACGATCCTGGAAAAAGCCGATCTTCGAACGGCTCATAATTAC
Organism: Chitinophagaceae bacterium; assembly: GCA_036376375.1. Lineage (GTDB taxonomy): Bacteria > Bacteroidota > Bacteroidia > Chitinophagales > Chitinophagaceae > VBAS01. Next base: position 2,698 of record DASVAM010000446.1, on the reverse strand, counting down.
TCGATCGATCCGGAATTAAATAAAATAAAGAAAGCAAGATTTTCACGCGCAGGTATTACTGGTCTTCTAGATAAATATGATATTGATATAGAATGATCAAATAACCCTGTCGATTATGCGAGATTGTGTTTTAATAATTGCAACATTAATTTCCATATCCGCTTGTTCTAATCACTCTCAGGATAAGGAGAAAGCAGATACTGCAGGATCAGCTATAACTAATTCATCTTTTGGAAAACTGCTTTATGTTGAACGAACCAGGTATGAAAATCCATCTCACTCTTTAATTGTTAAATCCATCTATCTAATAAAAGACTCTTTGGAGTATGATAGTAGCTATTATTGTCAGGGAAATTACTTATATATAACAAATAAATCTACAAAAACAATTGACTCAATTGAACTCGCCGAAGCCTGCGGAATTGGAGTACTGATCGATGATGTGACTCAAAAACTCCAATTCAAAAATCCGATCTTCAATATTGCTACCCCTGGCGGAAGCGACACTTATATCAATGAATTTATTGCTTATCAAAACGATTCATTAAAAAAACTATTCGAGATACTCAATTATAACACGGTTGATCTGGTAAGGAAAGATCCGTCTACTTTAACAGGTTTTGTAAAAGATAGAGATGAAGTAATAGGTGATTTCCAGGATTACCCTATTACAGTTTCATTAAACGATTATAGCGTCAGAATCTCGAAATCAATCCACCAAAGTATAGAATACGAAACCAAAGCTCTTGGTGATTTTGAGGGCTATCAAATAAGCAATGGACTAAAACGTCCATACCTGGTAAAAGAAGGATCAACAGTTTTGATCGATTCTTTTAACCGAAAAACAAATATTGTAAGAGTAATTGTCGACTCTGTTGTCATTTATGTTCCGTTGCCACAAATGAAAGATAAGGTACAGGGAAATACCGCCGGATAACAGGATTGGATAAATAAATTAAAGCATGCATCTCCTTCCGATACATAAGACATTAGAAGAAAACGAAGCGTTCGCAAGCAATCCATTCTGTAATGAGACCCTTGGCATGTGTATAGCGTTTTATAAAAGAGTTGGCTTTACTCCTCCATGGATATGCTATTATGCTGAAGAAAATGGAGAATTGGTCGGAAGCGCGGCTTTTAAAGGAAAACCAATCAACAACACGGTTGAGATCGCTTATGGAACATTTGAAAAACATCAGCAAAAAGGGATCGGTACAGGTATCTGCAAGCAATTAGTTGAGCTAGCCCTGGCTACTGATCCATCCATTAGAATTACAGCAAGAACACTTCCTGAAAAAAATCATTCAACAAGAATATTGGAAAAAAACAATTTTGTTTTATTAGGTTTCATAACAGATCCTGAAGATGGAGAAGTGTGGGAATGGGAATTCAAGAAATAAAAAAGCCATCCTGTCCGGATAGCTATCGGGACAGGATGGCTGATTCTAAAACCGGGTACCACGAGAAAAAGACTAACAGTTCATCATAAGGTGGACATTGGATCTTTTATAATCTATTTCCACATATTATATCTGTGCCGACTTCACAATCACTCAGCATTTATCCAAATCCATTGATCAATGCTGGACCGGATAAATTCATCACACCCGGAGGAAACACACAGATCGATGCTATCAACTCAACCCCGGGTAACTTTAATTATGCCTGGACGCCAGCATTGGGTTTAAGTTCGCCGATTATCCTAAATCCTCTGGCATCGCCCAATGCCACAACGGAATACACGATCACTGCAATTGATATAAACAATCAATGTGTTGCTTATGATAAAGTCATCATCAGTGTGATCCCCGGATTAGCCGTTCACCCCAATGCGTTTACCCCTAATGGAGACGGCCTGAATGACAAATGGCAGATCCCCGGATTAGCCGTTCACCCCAATGCAGCGGTAACGGTATATAACAGATGGGGAGCAGTCGTCTATAAAACCAAAGATTACTATAACAGGCCCCGGGGATGGTAAATTCAATGGCGTCGGGCAGCCAGCTGCAACATTTGTTTATATGATTCAGCTTAATGATGCAGGCAGGCAAATTCTGAAAGGGACTGTGACAATTATCCGGTAAAATGAATTTATTCTACACCAGATCAATTCTTTTAAAATAATTTAGCAGTGTAAAGCAACAAACGTGTCACCCGAAATCTTAATAGCAGATGATCACAGTATGATCCGTAAAGGATTAAAACTGTACATGCAAGTCAATCTTGGATATGGTGACATTACAGAAGTAGGGAGTTGCAATGAACTGATGAAGGAGTTGGTGAAGAAAAAATATACCCATCTTGTTCTGGATATTATCTTATCAGATGGGAGCACATTGGAAGTGATCCCAAATATCCGAAGGGTATTCCCGGAGTTGCAGATCCTTGTATTTTCTATGCAGCCTGCAGAAATATATGGTGAAGCATTAAAACAATACGGTATTCAATATTATTTATCGAAATCAGCAGGTGAGGATGAAATTATCACTGTCTTACAAAAATTTTTGCAAAATGAATTGCCTGTCGCAAAGTCGGCCGGCAAACAAAATATAGATAACCCATTTTCACTACTGGCTCCAAGAGAACTGGAAATCCTTCATTATGTTCTTAAAGGGGTCGGCACAAAAGGAATTGCCGAAACGCTGAACTTAAAGATGAATACGGTTTCTACGATCAAAAATCGCATTTACGAAAAGAC
>DASVAM010000444.1:0-11470 GCA_036376375.1 Chitinophagaceae bacterium | reverse complement strand
ATCTTTTGCATTATCAAGTATGGCAATGTTTGCATTCTTTACTTCATTCGATAAGGCAAATCCAAAAATGATGATCTGCACAATGGGCATTCCAAGCAAGATGAACATGGTTCGCTTGTCGCGCCAGATGTGGAAGAATTCTTTTTTTACAAATGATAGAAATTGTTTCATGGTTTCGAGCCGTTAGCTATCAGCGGTTAGCTTTTAGCCAGTTTATAAAAATTTGGGTCTGTCTATAAAGATCGAAAGAGCTAATTGCTATTCGCTAAAAGCTATTCGCTTCTTACTGCTTTTCGCGCCAACATTAAAAACACTTCATCCATTGATGCGGCCTGGTAATTCTTTTTTAACTGTGACGGTGTATCCAAAGCCTCGATCCTTCCATCCACCATTATACTCACACGGTTACAATATTCAGCCTCATCCATATAATGCGTGGTAACAAATATTGTGGTGCCTTTATCGGCTGCCTCATAGATCATGTTCCAAAATTCCCTTCTTGTTACGGGATCGACACCCCCGGTCGGCTCGTCCAAAAAAACAATTCCGGGTTCATGAAAGATGGCCACTGAAAACGCAAGCTTCTGCTTCCAGCCTAAGGGCAATGATCCAACCAGCGTATTTGCCTCTTTCTGCAAATGAAGATGGTCCAGGATAAAGGCAGTTTTTTTCTTAATGAATTGACCGGTCATGTGATAGATGCCACCATAAAACTCCATATTCTCTTTCACCGTCAGATCTTCATAAAGAGAAAACTTCTGGCTCATGTAGCCAATGCTCTTTTTTATCTTTTCATTTTCTTTATAAACATCAAAACCGGCAACGGTCGCTTCACCTGATGTTGGCAACGAAAGACCACATAGCATCCGCATTGCGGTTGTTTTACCTGCACCATTGGCGCCGAGGAAGCCAAAGATCTCTCCTTTATGTACATCAAAGCTGATCTGATCCACTGCGATGAAATCACCAAACTTCCTGGTCAAATTATTCGCCGTTATTACTTTATCTTCTTTCATTTAGTTTTTCATTAATGCAATAAAACAATCTTCGATGTCTGGCTGCGTAGTTTGTAACACTGCATTTTCGTCATTGCGCGCCCGGATAAATTCACGGAGCAATGGTTCGCCTGCTCTGTCTTTCATCACAACATGATGATACTCTCCAAAAGGATAAGCATCTTTCACAAAATCCTTTTCCAGCAGGTCGTTCAATAAAGGAAGCATCCTTGACGATTTCACCGCCCATAATGGGTTGGAGAAATTTTCAACGATGGCTTTTGGTGTGTTGACAGAAAGAATTTTTCCATTCTGTATCAAGGCTACCCTGTCACACAAACTGGCTTCGTCCATATAGGGTGTTGAAACCAAAATGGTGATACCCCCGGCTTTCAACTCTTTCAGCATTTGCCAAAACTCTTTACGGCTCACGGCATCTACTCCTGTTGTTGGTTCGTCCAAAAACAGAACCGAAGGACGATGGATCAATGCACAACTCAACGCAAGTTTTTGTTTCATTCCCCCTGACAATTTTCCTGCTTTGCGATCTTTGAATGGTTCTATCTGCACATAGATATGTTTTATCAGGTCATAGTTCTTATCAATACTTGTATTAAAAATGGTAGCAAAGAAATTTAAGTTCTCCTGCACTGACAGGTCCTGGTATAATGAAAATTTACCAGGCATATATCCAATGCGTTGACGAATGGCTTTATAATCTTTTACTACATCAAGACCATCCACCGTCGCTGTGCCGCTATCGGCAAGTAATAATGTTGTAAGAATTCTGAACAAAGACGTTTTACCAGCGCCATCGGGTCCAATGATCCCAAACAATTCGCCTTTAGAAACATTAAAAGAAATATCACTCAAGGCTATGACTTCTTTCTTTTTTCCGTAGGTCTTAATGATATTTTCGACAACCACACCCCCAACCCCTAAAGGGGGGCGTTGAAACTCTCCATGGTTGACTGCACCCTTCATTTCAATTTTTTTCAATTTATTTATTTGTCAACGACATTATCCGTCCTTGCCAACGTGTAAATCCAAACAAGTAAAACTCTTCGACCTAAGTCACCCCATTAGGGGGACAGGGGGTTCAACTTCACCTCACCATACATTCCAATCTTTAGATATCCATCATTCTTCACTCTTACTTTAATAGCATAAACAAGATTCGCCCTCTCCTCTTTTGTCTGAATAGTTTTCGGAGTGAACTCCGCTTTATCGGAGATCCATACTATATTACCTTTATACTCTTTATACTTTTTTTTGCCCTGGTCGATCATTACTTTTACCTCCTGTCCAAGTTTTATCATTGGCAATTGAACACCGGTTATATAAGCTCTTAAAATCAACTCAGACAGATCCGCTATTTTATATAGTGCTTTTCCTGATGATGTTACCTCTCCTGCCTCGGCATATTTTGCGATAACAGTTCCTGTTACGGGATTTACAATATTGGCTCGTTGCTGCTGATCCTGCAATTGCGCAACCCGCTTCCTTAAAGGTTCAGCTTCGCTGAGGATACTTCTGTTCTGCGTAGCGATATCATTTTTCTTAACAGCGATCTGCTGTTGAGTAACGGTCATACTTTTCTTCACGACATCGATCTGTGAGTTGATATCATCCAGCTGCTTTGTAGTAGCCGCATCCGCCTTTATCAGGTTCTCGGTCCTTGTTCTTTCATGTAATAAATTATCCAGCTGCGCCTGCTGAACACCCAGTTGATTCTCTAATAACTCAACCTGCGGATTGACGTTAGCTGTCTTTTCATTTAAAGCACTGATGGTTGCCTCCACCTGCTGCTGCTGCAAATTGATATTTTCCGCATCAACCATTCCCACGATGCTATCTTTAACAAGATGCATCCCTTCTTCCACATTCAATGTGAGGATCTTGCCGGGCATCTCTGATGAAACAATGGTTTCATCCGCCTCAAAAGTTCCTGAAGCATCAAAATCATTATCATTTCCATTACACCCAATAAATAAAAGAGTAGCTATTGCTGTTATTACAAAAAATAATTTCTTCATATCTGCTGATTTATTGTTTTCCTGAGATTGTGTGATAATTTATTTGTGCCTGTAATAATTGTATTTGATGAGTGATCAGGCTTTGTCTTGCAAGGTCCTCGGCATTCACTTCACGGAGGTAATCATTGGCCGTGATCACACCGTTTTCAAGTTGTGCTTTTGCCGCATCTTTCACTTTTATTCTGAGGTCGATGATCTCTTTATCCGTATCGATCAGCTTTTGCAATTTCTCAACTTCCGATTGTTCCTCTTTGAGTTGAGAGTTTGTATTCAGCAAAAAAACTTCTTTTTGGATATCCACTGTTTTCTGGTTCAGCTCAATGATCTTCTTTTCTCTTTTTTGTGTATATAATCCACCAAACTGCCAGTTGAGACGGACGCCTGTTGTATAATAAAAATCAAACCCATTGACAAACATGTTGAGACCCGGTTTTCCATACCCACCCTGGAAAAACAAACTCGCTTTTGGCCTGTTCCTGGAATCCACAAGACGGTATTGTCCGCCCAATAGTTTTTCCTGGGTGGAATATAATTTCAACTCGGGTCTTGCAATTTCATTTTGAAGAGGCCCTTCAGCTCTCGGCCTTTCCAGTCTTGTATTCTCCGGGAGATCCTGGTTAATGAATAATGCCAGTACATCAAGTAATCCTTTGCGGTTCGCTTTCAGTTCAATCGTTCTTTGATCGGTTTTCAACAATTCCGCATTCAACAAATGCAGGTTTGAACGAAATGCTGTACCATTATTTACCTGGGCCTCGACCTTTTTAATTCCATTATTCAGATCTGCCTTTACCAGCTCAACCTGCATTAATTGCTCATCGAGGTATAATACGCCAAAAAAAACCTGGTTGATCCTTTCTTTCAGCTTATACAGCTCCACTTCGATCCTCTGTTGTTCCACTTCTTCATTCAGCTGCTGAATGTTTTTTTGTTGCCTGATGGAACCACCATCATAGATCAGCTGGTTCACATCGCCAAGTATTCTATACTGGTCTTTGTCAAGTATCTCAATAAAAGTGCCCCCAGGCAGCGTAAATTTTGGTTCCGTTACCGCAGACTGATAAGTAGCTTGTGCATTCAGGCTGAATTGCGGTAAAAAGCCCTTACTGAGATTTTCAATTGACAACCCGGTAGTTTGTTTGATCAGGTCTCTTTGTTTGATCAGCGGATAATTTTGCTGCGCCAGCTCATAGGCTTTTTGTAAGCTTAATGTAGGTTCCTGCGTATAAAGCATCACTGGAAAAAACAGCATTGCTATTGATAATCGTTTCATAAAAATTATTTCTTTATCGCATCAATAATAAACTTTGGTATTTCCTTTCTTCGCTGATCCATCGCCTGCCTGAATTGCAGTTCACTCAATCGCATATTTCGTATCATCATTGGTTTGGCTATAAACGGGAAAATGGTCATTGATAAAAGATTCATGAGCAGGTGCAAGGGTTGAATTTTTTTAATAGTCCCTTTCTTTACTTCATTTTCGATCTGCTCAAGGAACTTTGCAGGTTTAGGAAGATTTTCCCGGCCCCATATTTTGTACATGAACTGGTCCGGATCACGATTCACTTCATTCAGCACAAACCAGGGCAGGTAGGGATTTTCCAACATCTCGTCAATATATTCGTTCACGAATTTTTCGATCTTCTCAAAAACCGGGTCATCCGAATTAAAGATGGCGTTTATTTTAGGAAAGAATTTCTGTGCCTCTTTCATAAAAACAACCTCAAACAATTTGTTTTTATCCCGGAAATAATAATGGAGCAGCGCTTTATTAATACCCGCTTCATTGGCGATATCCTGCATGCGGGCACCGGCCATTCCCCTTGTAGTAAATACTTTGCTGGCTGCAGCCAGTATCCTTTCTTCAGCGCCCTTATTTTTCTCTTTCTTACTTTTAACCATATAGTTTAACCAAATGGTTAACAAAAATAGGAAGATTTTCTATATGGCAAATTAATTTTTGATGGCCCGTCGGGTCGTTACGAATGGAATCACAGGGACAGGATCTCATGTTTTTAAGGGCGAGGAGGTGTACGAATTGCCCATTAAATATTACGTCCATATATTCATCGCCGGTTGCCTTCCCTGGCTTCACATTAATAGAACACCGGTTTAGCGCAACCGTTTGTCAATTTTTCCGGGAGTTTGAGTTATAACATCATCATGTAAGTAAATTTGCAGCGTATAAACCGGTTTTATTGTCCTATAAAATATTCTCAAAAACCAAAAATCATAATTCATGAAACCCAGATTTCTTTTAGTTGTTGCCTTATTGGCGGTTATTGTTTCCTGCAGAAAGGTACCCGATACGTCGGAGCTTTCTAACGAACAAGTGGTAGCCACCGACCGTGACCTCTCAGCAAATTTCTCAAGCTATTCAACCTATTTTATTTCCGATACTGTAAGTGTTGTGGCGAATGACCCAAAAGACACTATTTTAACCGGTGCCCTTGCCACACAATTAGTGAATGCAGTAAAGACCAATATGAATAACAGAGGATACACACCTGTTGCCCGAACTGCAAATCCAGACCTTGGCTTGCGTCTGACTGTTATTAAAGATATTACCCGCACAGCTATTTGCGGTGGCTGGTGGGATGGCTGGTGGGGCTATTATCCTCCCTGGTATTGGGGTTGCTACACTTGTGGTGGATATTATTATCCCTGGTGCACTTCTTATACGTATACAATCGGCACCTCAACTCTTTACATTTTCGACATAAAAAATCAGGGGCCTAATCATAACCTCAGGGCTCTTTGGGGTGCGACAGCGTTTGGAGTGTTCAGCACGACTAATAACCAAACAAATGCGAACCTGACTGAAAACGCTATTAACCAGGCTTTCTCACAATCTCCTTACATCAAAAAGTAAAACACAACCAACCATGAAAAAGTTAATCATATTGATATTTATATTTACCGCTTGTGCGGATCTAGTAAATGCCCAGGACAAAAAATCAACATGGCAGCTTGATAATTTTATGACTTTTAACTGGCAGATCGCAACGCCATTAAGTACTGATTATCTTAAGGAAACATCCGTAGCTGGCGGAAATTTCGAGTACCGCAGATTTGTAAAACCGAATATGAGTGTCGGTATCGGATTTAGCTGGAACTCATTTGAACAATATATTCCTCCAAAAGTTTATGAAAAGCCAGACGGTTCACAACAACTGTACACTGATTTTATTCACCAGGTATATACTTTACCCATGTATCTAAATGCTCATTATTATTTCGGCGGCGGTGAAAAAATGAAACCTTATGCAGGTGTTGGTCTTGGCGCTCAGTATAGCGAACAGTCAGCCTATTATAACATTTTTGTTTCTGAAGAAGATAATTGGGGATTTGTAGCAAGACCTGAAGCTGGATTGCTTTATAAGCTTAATAACTATTTAGGTCTTCATGCAAATGTTGGTTTCAATTATGCGACAAACAAAAATGAAGCTTTCAAAATTGACAATCTGAAACATGTTTATTACGGGATCGGTCTTTACTGGAATTCCTATTAATAAAAATGTTCAACTTAAAATACAAAAGGGCGTTGTCTCAAAAGTATTTTCCCGCAGTGATCGCAGCGAGAGCAAAGACGCAACGATTTGAAAGTAGTTGCTTTCGTTGCGCCGTTTTTCACGTTGTGTTCGCTGCGTGAAATAAATTAGCCTTTTGAGACACCGTCTTTTTATGTATCATACAGGTGAGTGAAAAAATTAATTTAGTTCGCCCACGGCGTTGGTTTTGATAAGCAGGATATCCCCGTTCTTTCCTGCACTATGGGTATAGCCAACAAATGTGTAACTGCCGTCTTTATTAATAACGATCCAATATCCCTGGTCATCTTTATCGGCATCGCCAAATGTCTTCAACCACTTTACTTTTCCATCTTTATCAAATTCTAAAAGCACTGCATCTGATATTTCATTTACAATATCTTTTCTCGTATACCCGGTCACGACAAAACCGCCGTCATTCGTCAGCTCAGCATGCATCAATCGCAGGTCTTCGTTATTGTTATGGGTTTGTTTTTTGACCACATTACCATTCTCATCGATCTGCAAAAACAATCCCTCGTGAAATCCCTCTTTGGTGGTTTCTGAATAACCAGTTAAAGTATATGTCTTTTTATCACTGTTCATGCAAAAACTATGAACAATCTCATGCACATCTTTTTCGCCATAGGTTTTGTTCCAGACAGACTCTCCATTTTTATTAAGCCTGATAAAATATATATCTGCTTTATTATTACCATGCGGAAGTGTGAGTCCACTAATTAAAAGATCTCCGCCGGGAATTTCTGCTCCATAAAATGTTCGTTCAATAGCCGGACCACCAAACGTCTTTTCCCAAATAAGGTTGCCATTCCCGTCTATCTTCAAAATATAGCTGTCAATATTTCCGTCCTTACTATTTCTTTGACCAATAAACACAAAATTGTTATCTGAAGTTTGGATCATTTGTGTACAACGCTCATAAGCAGGGCCACCATAAGACCTTTCCCAAAGTTTATTTCCGCTTGCATCTAATCTTGTAATAAAAATATCATCGTTGGTGCTATCCACTCCCATTCCGCCAAATAGTAAGTAGGTTTTATCCTTTAATTCTTGTATTCCCCAGCCGATGTCGGTTCTGCTGCCACCAAATGTTTTTTGCCATTGAATGGTTGCCGCTTCATCAAGTTTCACAACATACATATCATAACTGTTGTTAATGTTGAAGCTGTTACTGTAACCACAAATAATATATCCGCCATCGCTCGTATGATCAATAAAAAGTGCCCGGTCGAATTTATCGCCACCAAAATTTTTTTGAAAAGTCTTTTGCGCTGCGCAACAGACCGTCACAAATAATAAAATTACCAGGCAAGTCTTTCTCATAACTTAAAGCTAATCGCATAAATGAGTCATTATATCAGTATTTTTATGAATGGTAAACATTCTATTTTTTCCATTTAAGACTTACGATATGAAAAATACCTTCCTGTTAATGTTATGCATGTTGTTTTTAACGACCGCAAACGCCCAGGCGGACAATAAGATCGTAATCGGGAAGGTGGACAGCGTCTATTCCAGTATTCTCAAAGAACCGAGAAAGGTATGGATCTATGCGCCTTATATGAAAGGTGGAATGCCGCCTCCCGGTCAGCGCTATCCTGTACTTTACCTGCTCGATGGCGATGGTCACTTTGAATCGGTGGTGGGATTGATACAGCAACTAAGCCAGGTAAATGGCAACACGATCGTTCCGGAAATGATCGTTGTCGGTATTCCGAATACCGACCGAACAAGAGATCTTACACCAACGCATATCGAAAGCGATCTGCCGATGATGGATAGTAATTCTTCAAAAAATACCGGTGGCGGTGAAAATTTTGCCGCCTTTATGGAAAAAGAACTGATCCCGCATGTTGATTCATTGTACCCAACGCACCCCTATCGAATATTGATCGGCCATTCATTTGGTGGTCTTGCAGTAATGAATGTACTTACCAACCATACCAAACTATTTAACGCTTACATCGCGATCGACCCAAGTATGTGGTATGATAAGGAACAATTCTTAAGAACTACGCAAAAAAAGCTGGCATCACAAAAATATGATGGTACCCGGCTCTATGTCGGGATTGCCAACACAATGGCGGAAGGGATGACATTAGAGAAATTAAAAAAAGATACGACAGTCGATACAAGGCATATTCGTTCCATTTTTGCAATGGATAAATTTATCAAAGCCAATTCGCAAAACGGGCTGAAGTATGCGAGCAAATACTATGGAGATGATGATCATGGCTCGGTTCCATTGATAAGTGAATACGATGGCCTGCGTTCTATTTTCAGCTGGTATCGTTTTAAATTTTCTCCTTCGGATTTTATGAGTGCAGACACATCAATAGTTCAGAAGTACAGGCGACATTATCAAAAAGCATCAAAAGAATTTGGCTATACGGTTTTTCCTAATGAATCACAAATAAATGAGCTTGGCTATTATATGCTGAGACAAAAATATTACGATAAAGCAATCGCATTATTCCGAATGAATGTTGAGAACTACCCGGCCAGTGGAAATGTCTATGATTCTTATGCCGATGGTTTAATTGAAAAAAAGGATACAACCGGTGCAATTGCTAATTATAAAAAAGCATATGCTATTACTCAAAGTGAAGACACAAAACGTAAATTAGATGAACTTGAAGGCAAAGCTGTTTACTCACTTACAGCAAAGGACCTGGAAAAATATGTTGGCGTATATGAGTTTGAAGGCATCAATCTTGCTGCAACAACTGTTATAAAAGGAAATGCACTTTGGGTATCTGCACCTGGACAGGGAGAAGCTGAAATGGTACCGGTCTCTCAAAATACTTTTATACTAAAAGGAGCACAAGGATTTACTTTAAAATTTGACATGGATGGGGATAAAGCGGTTGGCCTTACGACTATTCAACCAAATGGAACGTTTAAGGCGAAGGTAAAAAAGTAGGAGCTTTTTCTGTAAACGAAGAGTTAGCAAAAAATTTTGTGAACAATAATTCAGTATACAGGCTTCATGACCTATAAGGAATTTTATGAGTGGATTAACGATCTACCATCACGAGTTGAAAATCGAGATTTAGAAACATATTTATCTGCGCTTTATCTGCAGATCAATAAAGAAAAAGAACAAGAGCTCAGTAAAGAAAAGCTCTTGCTATTACTTCAAGAATCATTTAGATCTGAACCGATAGAATTTGATAGTAAATGGTTAGCAATAATTTCTCCGCCTGATTTTGATATAAATCTCATCGATAACGAGTTAAGTTTAAAAGAAGGAATAATATTTACTACCGGTGTTTTGAAATTTCAAATTGCAGAATTGCATAAAATGAAGAGCAAGCAACTAAAAAATGAACTTCGATATTTTGGAATCGATTCAGAAACTGAGAATAGGTGGCATAATTTTGATCCATTTACTAATTTGGAGTGCGGAGCAGCCTGGCTATTGAATGGAAAAGATGAAAATCAACAATTGATTGCGAATTGGAAAATGTTAGGTATTCTATTGGAAATGGGAAGAATGTATGAGTAGCAATGAGGCATTTGAATTGCCCAATCAAGGCCTGAACCATGAACGGAGCCTGCCGGTAGGCAGGCGTCGCGACTAAAGTTCAGCCAGGGAATTTAATTTGGTAACAAAGCCCTCCTCGATTTCTTTAAAATTGTTACTGTTCTCAATGAGCCGCTCGAAAGGAGGAAATGCAGTCATCACTCACCACTCATAGCTCATGACTCATCACTCAAAACTCACTCCGCCCAGCTCATTATATAATTTGTATTCTCGATCTCAAGCGCCTGCTTCGTAAGCATCAGCGGACGAAATGTATCAACCATTACTGCCAGTTCTTTTGTTTCCTTAGCGCCAATACTTTTTTCTACCGCACCCGGATGCGGACCATGAGGTATGCCTGCAGGATGTAATGTGATCATTCCCCTTGTTACATTTTTTCGGCTCATAAAATCACCATCAACGTAATAGATCACTTCATCACTATCAATATTACTATGATTATAAGGTGCCGGAATTGCCTGGGGATGATAATCGAATAACCGTGGCACAAATGAACAAACAACAAATGCGTTCGTTTCAAAGGTCTGGTGAACAGGCGGCGGCTGATGTACACGACCCGTGATAGGTTCAAAATCATGAATAGAAAAAATATAAGGATAACAACAACCGTCCCACCCTATCACGTCAAAAGGATGCGTACCATAATGCAGACTGTACATCATTCCTTTTTTCTTCGCCCTGATCAGGAAATCGCCTTTTATATCATAGGTCTTTAATTCCTGTGGCGGACGAATATCACGTTCACAATAGGGCGAATGCTCCATTAATTGGCCAAACCGACTCATATATCTTTTTGGAAAACGCAATGGGGTAAATGATTCGACAATAAACAAACGATTTTTGTCATCATTGAATTCTATTTGATAAATAGTTCCCCGCGGTAACACGATATAATCGCCATAACCAAACGGCAGGTCCCCGTATTGCGAATGCACTGTACCGCTCCCTTCATGCACAAAGATCATTTCATCAGCATCCGTGTTTTTATAATAATAATCTCCGGTACCACTCGTCGGAGCAGCCAGCACGATATGACAATCGTTATTCACCAATACCGGCACCCGGCTTTGCAAAAACTCACCACCCGGTTTAACATGAAATCCTTCAAAACAGCGATGCTTTAGCATTTTTTCTTCTGCTATCAGCGGGCTTATATCTACCTGCGTCTCTGTTTTGATGATCTGTGTCGGGGGATGACAGTGATAAAGCAATGAATAATCATCGCTGAACCCTTCAGTAGAAAATAATTGTTCGCTGTATAAGCCGCCATCAGGTTTGCGAAATTGTGTATGGCGCTTATGAGGTATGTTTCCTAGTCTATAATAATGAGGCATGTTTGAT
>DASVAM010000437.1:0-3651 GCA_036376375.1 Chitinophagaceae bacterium | reverse complement strand
TGCATGATAGAATTGGAAAATGCTGGCAAAGGACCCAGGAAGGGGAAACCATTTCACTGGAGGAGAAAGCGGGATTAGCGTTAGCAGCCGCCCATACCAATCAAAGTTGTGTGGAAGCTGTTGAACTTATGTATACTGCTGTCGGCAGCAGTGGCATTTATAAAAAAAGTAAGCTGGCGCATTATTTATCCGACGCACAGGTTTTACGACAACATGGCTTTATGAATGAAAGCCGGTATGAAACGGCAGGCCAGGTGCTTTTTGGTCTGCCACCGGATCTGCCGATCATAGCATTATAACAGTTGTTCAAGTATTGTTTTTATTCGGACGCCCATCCGGTACTGTTGGGAGCCTACGTGATAAAATGCCACAGACAGATGATGCCGGTAGACCAGCGTCTGAATAATCGTGCAGATTTAATCCATTACAAGGATTGTGAAACGCGTCTTCACAAGCCGGTTCTGCAATATTCAAATTCTATTAAAATTTAAGGCATCCTTGAATGAGTTTTTGCCAGGGCTCTGTTTTGAGAGTCTCGTTTGTTACGTTGGTTAGATCGGTTGCGTTTGGGTAAAGTTTTTCTACTTTGAATAGCATGCATTCACAATAATTCCTTGCTTTAGTTTCTCCCAGCGATCTTGCCTGTTCGATGCAGCTCTTTAAAAAAGCTTCTCTTTCGGGTCCGGGCCATGTGCCATTCAGGCATGCATTGACTTCTTTTTTCCATTCTGGGCTTGACAATTCTGCCGTCGTTAACTTAACCATATCAGCGGTATCGGGATATTTCATTTCTATCTTTTCCTGCATGCAGTAACAGTAGAACCTCGCAGTATCTGTACTCATAGAAGCTTTTGCAGAATTAATACACTCGGTAATGAATTGATACCGGGTAATTGGTAACCATGTCTTCTTTTCACCGGCCTGCGCAAACGAGCAGGTAATAACAAATGAAAGGAGTAAGGTGCTAATGATGTTTCTGTTCATTGTCCCAAGTTAAGAAAATGTACGGACGTGTTCATTTAATCTCGGCCGGCAACCAATGTTTATCCTGCATTTGTAAGGCCCTGGCTCTACAAGAGAAATATTTGATTTGTATATTCACTTATTATGGATATTGTGAAAGCCAGTAAACTCAGCTCAGGGCAAATAAAAGTCGCTGCCACCGGTTTCATCACTTTGTTTTCTATTGTCGGTATCATGTTTTATGGGCTCCCTTTCTTTTATGATTTCTGGGTAAAAGAATTTGGATGGTCCAGGGCTACCGTTACATCAGGCAATGCATTTGCAAAAGTTGCCGTGGGACTCTTAGGCTTTTTTGCCGGATGGTTTATTGATCGTTTTGGTCCACGAAGATTAATGCTTGCCGGAATTTTAATGGGCGGGATTGCGCTGGTTGGTCTCAGTACCGTAACAGCACTCTGGCAATTTTATTTATTTTATACATTCAATGCACTGGCGTACATGTGTGCCGGGCCATTACCCAACCAGGTTTTAACTGCACGATGGTTCAATAAAACAAGAGGTAAAGCAATGGGCTTTGCCTATCTCGGTATTGGTGTTGGTGGCATGCTGGTTCCGCAAATAGCAAAATGGCTGAACCTGCAATTTGGCTGGCACCAGGCATTGATGCTTTTAGGAATATTTACGGTTATTATTTCTTTTCCAATAGCGTGGTTGGTAAAAGAGAATCCGGAAAAGCAACCAATAGAAAGCATTAAAGATGAACCGACAATCCCTCTTAATAAAATAGTCAAAGGATGGCCCTTTTATTTGTTGCTGATCGGCAGCATGTGTTCGATCGGGGCGGTAAGCGGAACGAATCAAAACCTTAAACTTTTTTTAGCCTTGATCTGAAATATTCACAGGGTGAATCCGCCAATATCATTTCATTGGTTCTTCTTTCAAGTATTATTGGTCGTGTGCTAATGGGATGGCTGGCAGATAAGTTTCCAAAGAAATATGTGATGATCCTGATCTATACACTTGTTGCAGCGTCTATACCGCTTCTTTATTTTTCTTCCACACCAGGGGTCATTTATTTATTTGCTTTCATTTTCGGGATGGGTCTCGGTGGTGATTATATGATCATTCCTTTAATGGCTGCCGAACTTTTTGGAGTAAGGATAATGGGACGTGTCATGGGACTTGTATTAACAGCAGATGGGTTGGCTGAAGCGTTTTCTCCCATGCTGGTAGCAAAGCTTCGTGACGAAAGCGGAAGTTATGCCAACGGATTCGCAGTGCTGATCATCCTGGCTCTCATTGGTATCATTGCAGTGGCAATGCTTCCAAAAAAATTAAAAAGCCAAAATAACTGACACGTTCCTGGTCAAGCCAGTCCGAGTTGCTGCATCATAGCCATTTGATCCCATATTTCCCATCGCTTTGCTACTTTTCCGTTTACTACGTGGTCAATAATATGCCCTTCAATTTCTACTGCTTTGCCGGTTGCTTGCATTTCGCCAAAAGGTCCCGTGTTTGTTCCCCGGGCAGTCCATCGCGTAGCGACTTTTTCTCCGGTAGTGAATTGATCATTAATAGTAAATTGAAGATCAGGGAAAGCAACGAGAAGTCCTGCTGCCATTTGCTTGAAGTTTTCTACTGAAAGGTCCCGTTGTGGATTACCATTGATGTGAATGACACAGTCAGGCAGGAATACTTCGTCTGCTACTGAAATATTGCCACTGTTCAGGCCATCAATCCATTTCTGTTCATATTCTGTAATTACCAAAGTGGAATTTTCCTGAGCGATCATAATAGCCTCCGCTTTTAGGTGAAAGAATGTGTGGTGAAGTAAATCTACTTAAAAGTCGGTTAGCATGAACATATTCGTATAATAATTTTCCTTTATCGGGTATCGTATTCAAAGAAGATGGGAATACTTTTATTTACTGACTGATACATCACTAAAAAACTTATCTTACTTTGGCTAATATTATATTGATTTAATATGATTCGGATTAACAACGACCTAAAAGCAGTTGATCTAAAGAACAAACTCACAAGCTTCTGGGAACTTTCTGCTAAAAAAATAAAGCTGATCGAAAGGCATTATGATGAAAACAAAGGGTCAGCTGTGTTTACAATAGATGGTAAGTATTCAACAAGGGGATGGACCGAATGGACACAAGGATTTCAATACGGTTCTTCCATTCTTCAATATGATGCCACAGGAGAAAAATCTTTCTTAGAAACAGGCCGGAAAAAGACAGTAGAAAAAATGGCGCCGCATGTCAGTCATGTGGGTGTGCATGATCATGGATTTAATAATATAAGTACTTATGGCAATTTGCTTCGGTTAATGAAAGAAAATAAGATCCCTTTCAACGAATGGGAAAAACATTTTTACGAATTAGCATTGAAAATTTCCGGTGCAGTACAAGCCAGCCGGTGGACAGTAATAAAGAACGGAGGTTTTATTCATTCTTTCAATGGCCCGCACTCTTTGTTTGTAGACACGATCCGTTCCTGCCGTGCATTAGTGGTCAGTCATTGTCTTGGGCATTTTTTCCAGGGAGAGGGTGATGTGAAAATAGATCTGCTCGAACGTGTTATCCACCATTTGAAAGCGACCGCACATTATTCAATCTTCTATGGTGAAGGACGTGATAGTTATGATTTGTGGGGCCGCACTGCTCATGAAAGTATATT
>DASVAM010000431.1:0-2557 GCA_036376375.1 Chitinophagaceae bacterium | reverse complement strand
GTGAAATTCAAGCCGTTTGTATTTACCATCATCTTTTTTTTCATACAGATCAGCTCCCTTCAATTGCGTATAGACGGGATAGGCAAATCTCCTCACCAAGTAATCATCAGGTTCCACTTCGTGTATTCCCATCAGGTTCATGATCTCAAGAATGCCATGAGCAACTCTGCCGGAACCAGTGACAGCAATTTTTACATTGGGCAATCTCAACCCAAAATAAGTGTGGATCAATTCACGAAAACTTCTTTGTTTATAAACACGATCAATTTTATATAAGCCGGTCCTGTTCCCATAAGCCATCATGCCATTATGGGCGCCCACAACTCCGGCAAAAAAGCCAAATCCTATAATCCGCTGCCCGTCCTCATGTTCAAGACATTCGTAATCGATCAATGTGATCCTTTTATCGATTATAGCCTGCATCATTTTTTGATTCTGGGGCTGCTTCTTTTTTGTATGGGAAAAAAACAGGTAGGTCTTTCCGGGCAATAGTTGATCTACCGGAATTTCCTTTATACCCATTAAAATATCACACTCACTTATATCGTCCTTTACTTTCACACCGGCATTTTCAAATTCCCGGTCAGTAAAACAACGAACAGCAGAGCTTTGAGCAATTATCTCCACATCTGAACTGTTCTTATGGATCCATTTGCATTGAGCGGGAGTTAAAGCCACCCTGTTATCTGCCGGAATTTTTCCTTCACGTATTAGTCCTATCCTGATCATATAGCAATCGTTATAAAATTATTGTCGCAAAGTTGCCGGTTATCTGCGATTAAAACAAACTGATCGGCATATGATTGAGCTTAGTTGCTTGTCACTAATACAGCAATACTAACCACTAAAATGATCAGGGAATAAAAATAAAGTGACCGGAAATTGAATTTCGTCTGGGTCCACATGATCAATGACAATACAGGAAGAGTAAACAAAAGCAGGATCATAGGTAGCCAAAGTATTTCGAACACAGCGCCCAGCCAGGCTATTTTGTACACATTCACTAATTGGCTTAAAAGCCAAAACAAGGGGACCAGCAAGCTTGCTATAAACACTACTATTGGGGTTTTATTTTTTGCAGGTGTTGATGCGTTTTGCGTCATGCTTAAATATATTCATTATTTCAGGTTAACAAAAATCAATGTCATTACATGAAATCCAT
Source organism: Chitinophagaceae bacterium (assembly GCA_036376375.1). Taxonomy (GTDB): domain Bacteria; phylum Bacteroidota; class Bacteroidia; order Chitinophagales; family Chitinophagaceae; genus VBAS01. The sequence continues at coordinate 1,395 of DASVAM010000431.1, read as the reverse complement.
TAATTGGCAGGTTAATTGTAATTGTTCAGATAGAAAGGCCCTTCGACGATTAAAAAATAATGACATGAAAAGACCGGCAATAGTAATCACCATAGCCACCCTGTATTTACTTTTTTTCCATGTATCGCCACATATTGGCATTCCCGAGGAAGCGATTATAGCAATGTTTATTCTCTCTCCTTTTCTTGTGATCTATATGGCATATGTGATTTTGAGATATGGCAAGCCGTCAAACTATACTTTTGATGAAAAATTTTATGAGGATCATGAATACAGAAGAGAGATAGACACTTAACTAATGTAAGAACGCCCGGTAATGGTTACTATCAATGGGCTAGACTCAATACCTTATTTCGTATCATATCGTCGTTTAATATACCAACCTAAAAAACCAATTAATGATACCACTATAGGGATACTGACAGCAGGATTATCGGTTAAATAATATACGAATCTTCTAACAATGTTTCTGTCAATTTGAATCTGAATATGAATAGTTTTTGCATCAAGACGATCCGTAGTCCCATCTTCTTTTTCTGCAACCACTTTAAGAATTATTTCAGTCACTTTTTTTTCAGTTGTGGTTTTAATTGCCCAACGCCACCAGTTTCCATCTATCGTATCGATGACTTGTTTATCCGAATTATGAATAGGAGTAATAATAAAATCTCCTGCGTTGTCGATAAGATTAATTGAAAGAGTCTTATACCAGATTACGTTTGTAACAAAAATATTTACTGAATCACCATCCTCTGAAGATTGCTCATTGACAATTGTCCTTAAAGTATCCCTTATCCGGCCTTCCTGGTTTCTGATTAAAACGTATACGTTGATATTCTTAGATTCGCCCCGATGCATTTTTACCGGATATGAATATCCCAGGGTGGCTGACTTTCGAGCTTCAGGCAAATCGGGAAATGGTCTCGCTGTTCCTGTATCTAATCGATTTGTTGTGGTTGGTGCGGCGTCTGTGGATGTTGGAACCGTACCCGTTGAAGGCGATGTCCCATCAGTAGTTACCGGTGCCGTTGTTTCAGTGTTACTTTCTGTGCTTCTCTCATTATTACACGCACTTGAAGCCACCACCATGATCAGGCAGCCAACCAACATCCAATTGTATTTATCATTAGAAAATTTCATACCCAATAAATGAATTCATTGAGAAATCTAAAACTAACGCTTCAATGAAGGAAAGTCAATACCTATTTAGGAGTATATGTGGGAAAAGTTTGGGCTCGCCGGTCCTTCAGATTAGAACTTAAAATTCCATGTAACAGCAGGCAGTATCGGGAAAAGTGAGACCTGTCTCGCTTCCACTTTTAACGTTCCATCATACGGACTGCCGGTCTGATCGAAATAAATAAAGTACGGATTGTAACGACAATAAACATTGTA
>DASVAM010000429.1:0-2669 GCA_036376375.1 Chitinophagaceae bacterium | reverse complement strand
CTTGCCATGAAGTTAACTGACAACCGCACGTCTGATAATGTATGGATCGCTACTTCTGTTTTTAATGATTATGTGAAAGACAAGTTCTACAAAGAGCGGTATGCCGCCACCCTGGTGCTGCTTCTTCGTGCAAATGGCTTTATAAAATAAATGATCCTTAGCTGAATCTTGTTTTTGCGAGCAGGCGTAATGCGGTGATCGTTGTGATCGCAAGCGTCAGATAAAAGAATATCCGGATCACTTGTTTATCTCTCATGTAGATCATCAACAATGTAGAACAGATCATCATCAGGCCGAGAATAAATACAAACGCGAGCCGGTTGATACTTGAACGCATTGCTTTGTTGGTAAAGCTATCTTCACTAAAATTGATCTCATGCTTCATGATCCCGTCTTTCATCTTACCCACCACTTCCCGGATATCCTTCGGCAGCTTACTCACCAGGTACAAATAATCCTCCGCAGAATCCGTGACTATTTTCACGACGGCATCCCAGCTGAATTGTTCTTTTATTTTTTCGGTAGCGTACGGTCGAATCATGCTGGCAATAGAAACATTGGCGTCAAGATTTTCGGCAAACTTTTGTATGGTGGCCAGGGATTTGATCAATGTAAAAAGATTGGATGGCACACTTAATCCATATCTCCCGATCACTTTGAATGCTTCCGACATCACAACAGAAATATCCACCTGCTCATAACTCATGTAATTGTACTTCTTGATTATTTCTCCCAAACGGAATTCAAGATCTTCCATTTCTTTGAAATAAGTTATTTCCGACAAGCTTAGTAATGATTTGGCAATTCTATGCGGATCATTTTTTGAAAACCCAAGCATGAAATTGATCAAGGCCTGTATTTGTTTCGGCTTTAAGCTCGCTGCCATCCCATGATCTAAGAGAACGATCTGGTTATCGCCGCGAATAAAAATATTTCCCGGGTGTGGATCGGCATGGAAAAAACCATGCTGCAGGATCATCTTTAATATTATATGTGTTCCATTTTCTGCGATCAGCTGTGGATCAAAACCTGCCGCTCTTAATCCGTCAATGTCATCCGGCCGGAGACCTTCCACGTATTCCATCACCAGCAGCCGCTGACGGCAATGTTGTATAAAAACTTTTGGGATATAACAACGCGGATCGTCTTTGAACATATCGGTGAACCGAAGCATGTTTGATGCTTCGTTATTGAAGTCAAGCTCTTTCATCAGGTTCTCGCCAAAATCTTCAACAAATCCAATTACATTAAAACTTGTAAGACCGGGATAGGTTTTTACAACCTGCTTTGCCAATATTTTCATTAATATAAGATCGATCTCGATCTTATGTTTGATATTCGGACGCTGGATCTTTATTGCCACTCTTTCACCGGTTCTTAAAACCCCCGTGTACACCTGGGCAATGGATGCAGAAGCCAGGTGCTTTCTTTCAAGTGTAAAAAAGATCTCTTCAATAGGGTCACCTAACTCGGTTTCAATAAGACTGATGGCTTCGCCATCATCCATTGGTTTTGCATTGGATTGCAATTTTTTTAACTCTTCCCGCAAATGATCCGATGCAAGGTCAGGTCTGTCTGCAACGATCTGCCCAAACTTGACAAATGTGGGCCCCAGCTCTTCAATCGTTTGACGAAGTTGTTCAGCCCGGCTCGTTAGTCTTTTTCCTTTTGGATCAAAAATGCGGCGCATCCAGGTGTTATACATCCAATTCTTGACAACATGTTTAAAAATGATAAAAAAAATGGCAATCAGCCGGAAGAAATTTCTAAAGAACCTGGCGATCTGGAAGATCCACATGGGAGTGTCGTTTATTCTTTAAAGATAAGGGTCTTATCCTTTTAACCAACCCTCCAGTATTTGTTTTTGTAAAGGGTCCGGATTTTCTGCCGGAGTTATTTTAAATGCTTTTTCGGTTTTATTTATGAGTACAATTTCTATTTCAGTCACAACATTATTAATAGAAACGGACAGACCTATTTTATCGCCTGGCCTGGCACCTGCAAGTATATTATTATAAGAACTTGCTGTTGCTTTTTCACCATTGATACTGACCAGGTGTTGTCCTCTTCTTATTCCCCGGTTCCAGGCGGGTGATTCAAAATCGACATTTGCGATAAATGCGGTGTCTTCTCTTTCCCTAATTGTGAAACCAGCATGGGCGGCTGGCAAAACCTGTGTCGCGGTATCTATACTTAATCCTGCGTAAGAAAAGTAGGCCGGGTAATTGAGCTCTTTTGTAGAGGTGATGTATTCAAACTCTTCAGCTAATGAGCCACCAGCAACGTTTTCAAAGGCATTTCTCAATTCCTGTTCGGTAAATCCTCTTTTCTTTTTCTGATAATATTCTTTGTATAAGAACCGCATGACATCATCCAGCGATTTTTTATTGTTGCTTATTTGCCTGATCTTAAAATCAAAAAGTATTCCTACGGCAGGACCTTTATCATAATAAGAAATTGTCTTATTTACTTCATCCCCGGTTCTTCCAAATGGACCGTCACTCCACGTTTCATAGCTGGCCTGTTCTAATGTTTGAAAACGTTTGCCCGGTTTATTTTCAAAAGCAACTATGTTGCCACGAAGTGCGTTGAGCAGCTCGGTATCGGTAGTTATGCCCGCTCTTTTTACCACGATATATTCATAATAAACGGACAGACCTTCCGATATC
>DASVAM010000425.1:0-5277 GCA_036376375.1 Chitinophagaceae bacterium | reverse complement strand
GTCATCAATGAAACAGAAGATGTGGTAAGGAAGCTTTGTCGCCAAATTGAAAAACAGGTAGAAGTCCTGAAAGCTTATTTCAATACGAATGAAGAGATCGTTTGGCAGGAACTTGCCTTGTATAAAGTACCAACAGATATCATTGCCGAAGAGGTGAAGGTGGAAAGATTACTTCGTCAGTATGGAGCAAATGCCGTTGTGATAAGGAAAGATTACACAGTTTTTGAAGTAGCCGGACACCGTGAGGAAACGGATAAACTGATAAAAGTGCTCGAACCCTATGGCCTGATCGAGTTTGTCAGAAGCGCAAGGGTTGCCATTATCAAAAACAGCGATGGCTTTCACAAAAAACTAAAATCATTTGAATACAAAGAGCCGGGCGAAGAAGTTGTAGAGAACGAGTATTTAAATGAGAATGAAAAAGTATTTAGTATGTAACAAATAGGTGGTTATGGAGAAGAAGTTCGATATCATATTACAGTCAAACCAGACAAGAGAACAAAAGGCCCGGCTGATCGCAGAGGAGATCAAAAATGCAAAGGGCTATTCATGGATCGGGATTTACGATGTAACCGAGAAAGATATCCATCTTATATCCTACGCGGGAAGAACCGAGCCGACCTTTACATCTTTTCCGAGCGACAAGGGACTCAATGGCAGAGCGAACCTGGAAAAAAAGACGGTGATTGTAAATGATATTGATAAAGACGAAGACTACCTGCTCACTTTCAGCGATACTCAATCAGAAATAGTAGTGCCGGTCTTTGCTGCCGACGGCGAAACAGTTAAAGGCACAATTGATGTGGAAAGCGAACGGGAAAATGCATTTGGAAAAGAAGACGCCGCATTTCTCGAAGAATGCGCAGCATGTATTAAATCGCTTTGGGGCGCCCTGTCCCCCAAAGGGGGAACTTAGATATGCGATATGCTGAGAAAAAAATAAAAGCAAAACCAGGAATAGTGATGATAGTTCACTAATAAAAAACTATAAAAGATACAAAAAACAAAATAATAATTTTTTAAACTTCCTCATTCACCCCTTTAGGGGATGGGGGCAAAACAAATACAATGGCAAAATTAAATTTCGGCGGTGTTACTGAAAATGTAGTGACCCGTGAAGAATTTCCCCTGGCAAAAGCACAGGAAGTGCTGAAGAATGAAACGGTGGCCGTGATCGGTTATGGAGTACAGGGCCCGGGGCAGGCATTGAATCAAAAAGATAATGGTATCAATGTGATCGTTGGTCAACGCAAAAACAGTAAGACATGGGATAAAGCGATCCGTGATGGTTTTGTTCCCGGAGAAACTCTGTTTGAAATTGAAGAAGCATTGCAGCGTGGTACTATTATTTGTTACTTGCTTAGCGACGCTGCACAAATTGCCTTGTGGCCAACTGTAAAAAAACATTTAACCGCTGGTAAGGCGTTATATTTTTCTCATGGATTTGGAATAACATTTAATGAACAAACCGGCATCGTTCCTCCAAAAGATGTCGATGTCTTCCTGGTAGCTCCAAAGGGAAGCGGAACATCCTTGCGCAGAATGTTTTTGCAAGGCCGTGGCTTGAATAGCTCTTATGCAATTTTCCAGGATGCAACCGGTAAGGCATTTGAAAGAGTAATTGCTTTAGGCATTGCGGTTGGCAGTGGTTATTTGTTCGAAACAGATTTCAAAAAAGAAGTTTATTCAGATCTGACTGGGGAAAGAGGAACATTGATGGGTGCAATACAAGGCATCTTTGCTGCTCAATACCAGGTGTTGCGTGATAAAGGCCACTCTCCTTCCGAAGCATTCAACGAAACAGTTGAAGAGCTCACACAATCATTAATGCCATTGGTTGCAGAAAATGGAATGGATTGGATGTACGCTAATTGTTCTACAACGGCACAACGTGGGGCTTTGGACTGGTGGAAAAAATTCCGTGATGCAACAGCGCCTGTATTTAAAGAATTATATGAAAGTGTTGCGGCTGGTAAGGAGAGCCAGCGTTCAATTGATTCAAATTCTCAACCAGATTATCGTGAAAAACTGGAAGCAGAACTGAAAGAACTCCGTGAAAGCGAAATGTGGCAGGCCGGTAAAACAGTTCGTTCATTGCGCCCGGAAAACCAACCTGCAAAAACAGAAAAGGCAGGAAAGAAAGCAGAACCAGTTGCATAAATAATTCACGCGGAGACGCTGAGGCCGCTGAGAATCTCTATGCACTCTGTGTCTCTGCATGACAAAACATAAAATGAATACAACAACCAATAATGTAACGCTGGATTTTGCCGGTGCAGCATTACGATTGAAAAAGGTCGTAACAAAAACGCCCTTGCAACGCAATGCCCATCTTTCAAAAAAATATGATTGCAATGTTTTTTTGAAGCGCGAAGATCTGCAGGTAGTAAGAAGTTATAAACTACGCGGTGCTTATAATATGATGAGTAGCCTTTCTAAAGAACAATTGGAAAGAGGTGTAGTTTGTGCCAGTGCCGGCAATCATGCACAGGGATTTGCATTCAGTTGCAAAAAACTCAATGCAAAAGGTGTGGTATTCATGCCTGCCATCACCCCTAATCAAAAAGTGAAACAAACCCAAATGCATGGTGATGGAAATGTGGAAATCAAATTGGTGGGTGATACATTCGATGACTGTGCTATCATAGCAAAAAAATATACGGAGGACAACGGCATGACTTTCATCCCTCCTTTTGATGATCCCAGGATCATTGAAGGACAGGGAACGGTTGCCGTGGAAATCCTCGAAGACCTGAACTATGTAGATTATTTATTTTTACCGATCGGCGGTGGCGGATTGTGTGCCGGTGTTGGGTCTTATTTCAAAATATATTCTCCCAAAACAAAGATCATTGGGCTGGAACCTGAAGGTGCACCAGCGATGTATGAGGCGTTGAAGCATGGATCTCCTGTTACACTTGACACGATTGATCGGTTTGTTGATGGTGCTGCAGTAAAAAGAGTTGGGGATATTACCTTTCCGATCTGTCAGGAAGTATTGACCGATATGCATCTGGTATCAGAGGGAAAAGTTTGTTCAACCATTTTGAAATTATACAATGAAGATGCTATTGTTGTTGAACCGGCCGGAGCTTTGTCTATTGCAGCGTTGGACGATTTCGCCAATGAAATAAAATATAAAACTGTCGTATGTATCGTTAGTGGCAGCAACAATGATATAGACAGAATGCAGGAGATAAGAGAAAGAAGTTTGCAATTTGAAGGCCTCAAACATTATTTCCTCATCAATTTTGCACAACGTCCCGGCGCCTTAAAGGAGTTTGTAAATAATGTGCTTGGTCCGACTGATGATATAACCCGTTTTGAGTATATGCAAAAGAATAACAAAGAAGCGGGGCCTGCATTAGTGGGTATCGAATTACTGAGCAGGGATGATTATGACAGGTTACTTCAAAACTTGAATCACTATCAATTTAACTATACAGAATTAAGCAAAGACAACACATTGTTCAGCTATTTGGTTTAGAAGCTCTATAACTGTTTTTTAATTAGTTTTGTCCCGCTTTTAGCGGGACATTTTTATAAAAATTAAATCAAAGCAATGGCAAAAGTCAAAGTGGGCTTAGTGCAGATGAGCTGTTCAAACAACAAAGAAGCAAATTTGCAAAAGGCAATGGAAAAAGTAAGGGAAGCTGTAGCAAAAGGAGCCGAAATCGTTTGCTTACAGGAGTTGTTTACTTCCCTTTATTTCTGTGATGTGGAAGATTATGAGAATTTCAAGCTGGCTGAACCGATTCCCGGCCCTTCTTCTGACGCATTAAGCAAACTCGCTAAAGAATTAAATGTTGTGATCATTGCTTCTTTATTTGAGAAAAGAACCCAGGGCATATATCACAATACCACAGCTGTTTTGGATGCCGATGGTGCGTATCTTGGCAAATATCGCAAGATGCACATACCTGATGACCCTGCCTATTATGAAAAATTTTACTTTACGCCAGGTGACCTGGGTTATAAAGTTTTCAAAACAAAATATGCAAACATCGGTGTATTGATCTGCTGGGATCAATGGTATCCGGAAGCAGCACGGATCACTTCCTTAATGGGTGCTGAAATTTTGTTTTATCCCACAGCCATCGGATGGGCCACCGCACAAGACGAAGCAACCAATACAGAACAATACAATGCATGGCAAACGATCCAACGCAGCCATGCCGTAGCAAACGCAGTTCATGTAGTTAGCGTCAATCGTGTTGGATTTGAACAAAATGGTGCCATGAATTTCTGGGGTGGATCTTTTGTAAGCAATCCATTTGGTACACTAATTTATAAAGCATCACACGATAAAGAAGAAGTGGCGGTTGTTGAAATTGATACAAGTAAAACAGACAGCTACAGAACTCACTGGCCATTCCTCAGAGACAGAAGAATAGATTCTTATCAGCCAATCACTAAACGTTTCATTGATGAATAGTCCGGAAGACGGTAAGTCGGAAAGTCCGGAAGAATAATTCCAATGGTTAATGCTCTGACTATTAATAATTCGCTTATTTCTTAACCTTAAACTCTTCAACAATGGCATTCAAATTTGAAAAACTTATCGTATGGCAAAAGTCACTTGACCTTTCTGATGAAGTGAATCAATTGACTAAAGACTTTCCGAAAGATGAACTTTATGTCCTGGCTTCACAAATAAAAAGAGCTGCTGATTCTGTTTCATTAAATATTGCCGAAGGTTCAACCGGTCAATCAAATCCTGAATTTGCAGGATTTTTGGGGATTGCATTACGTTCTAATATTGAAGTTGTTGGTTGTATATATTTAGCACAAAGACGAGGCTATATTATGCAGGAAAAGTTTGACAAGATCTATAAAATGTGTGAAGAAATTCTTGTCATGATTAACTCTTTACGCAACTCGCTAAAATAAAACTGATCAACTTTGAAGACTAAACTTTCTGACTTCCGGACTTCCGGACTTGCGGACCTAAAAACTCCAAAAGATCTCGGCTACTATTTCCCCGCTGAATTTGCTCCTCATGTTGCTACCTGGCTGAGCTGGCCGCACAAAGAAGCATCATGGCCAGGAAAAATTCATACGATATATCCGTTCTACAGCCGCTTTGTTAAATACCTGGCACAAAGTGAAAAAGTTCGTATCAATGTGAATGACGAGGCAATGAAAGCTTTTGCAATGAATTGCCTGCAAAAAGAAGGTGTTGATCTGACCCGGGTCGAATTCTTTTTTCATCCCACAAACGATGCCTGGTGTCGTGATCATGGACCAGCATTTTTGATAAATCCAAAAGCAGATATT
>DASVAM010000422.1:0-2777 GCA_036376375.1 Chitinophagaceae bacterium | reverse complement strand
TGCATGGTCTGTCCACGTTCATTATATAACAGGAACGGTTTGGTATCTCTACCTGATCATTCAACCTTATTTTGCCACACATGGCCAAATGGCAAGACATCGTACGAATGGTGTCATTGGTATGTTTATAGCCGGTGCTGTCTGCTTAACGGCATTAAGCATGATGCATCGTGATCTTGTTTCTGCTGAAAGATCGGCTGCCATGCGGGAGCAATTTGGACCTTTTGAGCCCTGGTTTTTTATGGGTGTGGCTGCAGTGGAAATACCGATGATGCTGGCATTTGGATTTGCCGTTATCAAAAGTATTATTCATCGTAAACAATTAGAGAATCATTCATGGTGGTTAATATCAACCGTATTTATGATCATGATGCCTGCGTTGGGAAGAGGAATACAAGTTGTGCATGTGGGAATGCAGGCGGAAAACTGGCCTGATGTCGAGATCATGCCTTCACTTTATTTTACAGAAGGATTGATCCTTGCTTTGTTGTTTTTATTTGCATGGAAATATGGAAAACTAACGCATCCGGCCACCTGGCTTGCTGTCGCTGTAAATGTGTTCAATCTATTTTTGGAACCGATCGGAAGATCGGAAACGGTACAATCATTTTTAAAAACTTTTATTAAAGGGTAACTTAGTTGCTGGTTTATTTAACCCGGTAAACCGGATATCTTAAGTAATTTGTCTCAAACCAGGGTGAATGTTCATAAACAAAATTCAATTGAGCTCTTCCGTTTTTTGCAAAAGCCGTATCGGCTGCCACTCTTTGGCTAAGCTTTGTTTTTAAATCAGGATTGTTTTTCAAATAATCTGCAGCTATATCTTCAAATGCATAACCCGAGTACCCCTCTTTTTGGCCAAGTATACCGTCAAAAAAATTCCAGGCGAAATAGGAGTCTGCTGCCGTTGGTTCCAGGGTTTCAATCAAAAAACGATTGGCCGCCTGGTTCATTGGAATATAGTAGTCGCCTTTTTTGAATTTCATTTGTTTGATCGTAACACTTGTTTTTACATCGCTGTTGATATGATGCATCTCATATTGTCGCGGAGCCGTTTTATAATCATCGATCCTGTAGACTTCCACTTCAATGGTTGTGTCTTTTCTTAGCCGAATCATCTGGACTTTATTGGCTTTTAACAGGTCTATCACTGTCCACCAACCCTGCGGAATGATATACGCTTTGGGTCTTTGGATAAATGTGGATGGCTTATAAGAATTATAAAAAGGGATCTCTTTTTCGTAGGGTTTTGACCGGTCATAAAATAATCTGGGCTGTCCGGATACCTCACTTGGCTTGCGACCCGCCGTATAGCCTTTATAAATTCTTTTATCGGATACAGAGCGGTCAAGTGTCCAGCTGATCGGAAATGTCGTCTGGGTTTTTACAGATTGTTTAGTTTGTTCTCTCAGCTGCCTGATCGTTGAACTGTTTTTTGAAGTGAAGTCAATAAAGCTTCTCATTAATTCATAAGTTGCTTTTACTCGTTGATCATAAGGTTTTAGCATATGCGTTTCTGCTACAAACGAAAACGTATGCCAGAGCGCTGCATACCCACTGCTATAACGCGGCCCTTCAAAAAATTCCGGCCAGCCATTATCCGGGGAATCGCCAAATGCATTAACATAAGGGATGAGGTCATATCCCTTTTCTTTCATGCTTGCATATAAGCCCGGCTCAAAATTTTTATTCAAATATTCTCCTAAGACGCCACCGAGCTTGCTGTGCTGCGTACATATCAATGTCATCACGTGCTGGTAATCGGCACCATCGCTTACATGATTATCGAGAAAAACATCAGGATCTGTCATGTGAAATATTTCTGCAAACGCTTTTGATTCTTTCGCATCACATTTAATAAAATCCCGATTGAGGTCAAGATTCTGGCTGTTGCCACGAAAACCAAACTCTTCAGGCCCGTTTTGATCGACTCGATAATCAGCGCTTCGGTTCAGGCAGCCCCCAATATTGTAAACCGGTATGAACGCAAGAACGATATTGTCGGGTAATTTGATTTTATTAATCACAATATCTCTTGCAAGCAACATGCTGGCGTCAATCCCATCCGGTTCGCCGGGATGGATGCCATTATTAACAAGAATTACTCTTTTATTATTCTTCCGGATATTATCAAAATTGTGATCCCCGTTATTGGCTACAACAACCAGATGCAAAGGATACCCTGCATCGCTCATTCCCATCGTGAGCATTTTTACTTTCCCCGATTGTGCGTCCAGCTTTTGCCACCAATCGATGGCTTCAAAATACGTGGGAGTTTTTGTACCGTTGCTTTTTTCAAAAATCGTAGTAATGGTTTGCGCGTAAAGAAGGTTTGTAAGTGCTGTGAAAAAAAATAAGCCAACAATTTTTCTCATAAATAAATTTATTGAATCGTCAATTTTTTGCAAGATAAGCAATAAAAAAAGGGATCATGGAGACCCCTTTCGCGAAAATCTGGCTTATCCTTTCTAACCAGAATGTATCTTTTAATCGATTTTAGTTTTTGTTCGTCTTCAGTAAAGTGGGCGCAATGGCCCACTCTAGCTGAAGATTTTTCCGCTTGCTATTATTGAATCAAAACTTTTTCCGTGAGCACTTTGTCACCTTGCATTTTTAATAAATAAATACCAGGAAGAACTTTATCTGTAGAGAACACCAGGTTTGATTTTCCGTTAACAGGAATTTGCTTTATTAATTTTCCTGCAAGGTCATACATTTTGATGATCGTTATCCGCTGAAAATTTTCTCCCAAAGCAATGTTCATCACATCCTTTGCA
>DASVAM010000416.1:0-2665 GCA_036376375.1 Chitinophagaceae bacterium | reverse complement strand
AAAATTAGCATCTTATTAAGTTGCAAAGCCCGCCTTATTGTCATAACTATTTTTAATTAGGGTAGAAAAATTATTCCGTTTATTTAATTCCTCATCTTAATCAAAATTGCTTTTCATTAACTTCGCACCCCAACATTCAACTTATGCCTGAACATTCTCATCAATTAGCTGCAATTCTTTTTGCAGACATAGTGAATTATACCGCTATGATGCAGGAAGATGAGAATACAGCACTGGAAAAGATAACCCGTTTCCGGCATGTAATTGACATTATTGTTGAAGAGCTGGAAGGAAAGATCATTCAGTATTACGGCGATGGTTGCCTGGTTCTATTTAACAGCGCTACAGATGCCGTTGAGTTTGCCAAACTATTACAAACAGATTTTAATGAAGAACCGAAAGTGCCCGTACGCATCGGGATTCACATGGGTGATGTCCTGATCCGCGACGGAAATGTTTTTGGTGATGTTGTAAATATTGCTTCCCGTATCCAGGCATTATCACCGCCCGGTGGCATTTATGTTTCGGAAATGGTTTACAGGAATATCGCCAATAAAAAAGGAATGGATTCTGTCTTTATCAAAGAAGAGTATTTGAAAAATGTTAAGACGCCGGTCAGGATCTATGAAGTGCTGACAGAATATAGTAAAACAGTTTACCATACAGGGGCCAACGATGAGCAGGTAGCCATTGATGAGAACAGCATTGCCGTACTGCCTTTTGTGAATATGAGTAGCGACAAGGAGCAGGAATATTTCAGCGATGGACTTACTGAAGATATTATTACCCAGCTGTCAAAAATCAAATCGTTTAAGGTTATTTCCCGGACTTCTGTCACGCAGTATAAAAAGACCCCAAAATCGATCAGGGAAATAGGAAAAGAGCTTGGAGTTGCTACCATACTGGAAGGAAGTGTTCAGCGCTCGCAAAAACAAGTTCGTATTACGGCACAGCTGATCAACGCAGTAACCGATGAGCATTTATGGTCGGAGTCATATGACCGGCCGGTGGATGACATATTCACCATTCAGCGCGAGGTCGCTTTGGCTATTGCATCTGTGTTGAATACTACACTCACCAAAAAAGAATCCCAACAACTGGATTATGTACCAACGGTGAATTTGCAGGCATATGATTTTTATATGCGCGGGAAATTTCTTGTCGAAAAAAGAAATAAGACCGATCTGCTTGTTGCCAGGGAGCTTTATCAACAGGCCGTAGCAAAAGACAGAACATTTGCAGACGCTTACTCAGGTCTTGCAACTACTTATCTGCTGTCTTCCTTTCGTGGTTATGAAGATCCGGCAAGAATGCTTTGGCTCGCGAAGAAGAATATAGACACGGCGCTGGGGCTCGACCCTTCTTCCGGCGAAATACAAGCTACACTTGGATATTGGTACCATCAGACATTTGACTGGCATGCGGCTGAAATAACCTATCGCCGTGCCATCGATTTGAATGCAAACCAGGCCAATGTGTATTTATGGTTGGGCATCTTATTAGAAGCAAAAGAAGAAAAAGAGGAAGCATTGAAGATCTATGCCCAGGGTACAGAGTTAAACCCGATGTGGGATTACCTGGTGGAAAACCGGATCAGGGCGCTTGTAAATAATAACCAGGTGGATGAAGCGATCGGTCTGCAGAAAAAATTAATTGACAAAGCGGTGGTTGATCCAATCTTACAAAAAATGTATTATGAAGAACTTTCGCGTCTATATTGGCATTTGAATGAAAAGAAAGAGGCATTGGATGCGGCCTTACGATCTGGCAATAAAGGATTGATCAAATTCTATAATGATGGAGACAATTCCATTATGGAAAAAGAAGTGGACAAAAACTATGACCAGTTAAAAGAAAAAAGTGAATACGTTTCCCAGGTCTGGATGGGTATCGATTATGCCAGGGCCGGGTCGAGAGACAAAGCACTGGATTGTTTTAACAATGCAATTGCCCTCAAAGAAACCGCCATTACTTTTCTATTACTGCGGCATTTCGATTTCTTAAATATAAAATACCTGAGCATGGCACTGATCACAAGAAAGGTCAGGCACATAATTAATTTCTGAATTTCTCAGCAGTATTTATATTCTCTCTCTTTGATTGCTACCGCCTTCCCGTTCTGCATCTTTTTCTGGCGGATCCAGTGATTCTTGTTATCGTATTCGTAAACATAAGTATTTCATAATTCAAAGCCATAACAGATAAGACAGGAATGCGAACAGAGATTAAGAAGTGGTTTGCCTTTTTAGTGCCAGGTGGGGGCCTGCCAACTGAATTGGCCGGGCAAAGAAAACCCCTCGTCCCGGCACAAATTCAGGATCGCATCTTAGATCGAACCGGTCAACCGGTAACTTTTTGAAGTTGCATAAAATGCCGTACCCGGTAACCCTCCAGTTTTTTAACTGAGGAATTACCAGGTCTGGCAAATAAGACAAATAAAAATTAAATTACGATTACGCTATTGCTTCCGCCGAATTCATTGGGAACCTCTTTATCAGCCTCGGGATCATTCAGCCACAATGTTTCGTTCACCAGGTATTTGAATTCATGGGTAGAGTCTTTCGGCAGGTTTACATCGGCGCTGAAACTTCCATCTTTCTTCTTACTCATGATCACCGAATTTTTCCAATCACTGTTCAAGCCAAGAATCTCAATAGTTTCTGCG
>DASVAM010000411.1:0-3164 GCA_036376375.1 Chitinophagaceae bacterium | reverse complement strand
TATATTTTACTTGCCCTGAATATTATTGGCTTCGTTTTCTGGCAGGAAATGGGGAGCAGTATTCCCGTCACGTTTGGATATTCAACGGTCCCCGCAGAGATTCTCCTGGGACATGATATCATAACAAATTCAAAAATTATTGAAAACCCGGTTACTGGTGAGAATATTTTGATGCCAGGGTTACAGCCAACTCCAATCCCCGTTTACTTAACGTTGATCACTTCCATGTTTATGCATGGTGGTTGGGCTCACCTGGGTGGTAACATGTTATTCCTTTGGATCTTTGGCGATAACCTGGAGCATGCAATGGGTCACAAACGTTATTTAATTTTTTATTTATTGTGCGGCGTCATTGCATCATTAAGCCACGTATTCAGTGCCTCGTTTCTTAACGATAGTACATTAGTTCCCAGTCTTGGCGCATCCGGTGCGATTTCCGGCGTGCTTGGTGGGTATTTACTTTTGTTTCCCGGGAGATCGGTAAGAGTATGGATTCTTTTTACAATAGTCAGCTTACCTGCATTCCTCGTACTGGGTGTTTGGTTTGTTTTTCAATTGGTGAATGGAATGGGCACATTAGGTGGAAATGAAGCCGCAGGTGGCGTCGCTTACGCAGCCCATATAGGTGGTTTTGTAGCGGGCCTGGTACTTGTAAAATTATTCAGGCGAAGAATTGTGGCAATTCCCGACAAAAGAACAAGTTGGTGATCGTAACCAACAATTCTATGGCTATTCACATTTATTATCTTTATCCTTATGAATCGAATTGATCGCCTGACCGCAATTCTTATTCAGTTGCAGTCACGGCCATTAGTAAAAGCACAGGATATTGCTGAAAAATTTTCCATTAGTCTTCGTACGGTTTATCGTGATGTAAAAGCCTTGGAAGAAGCGGGTGTTCCGGTTATTGGCGAAGCAGGTACAGGCTATCGGCTTATGGAGGGCTATAAGCTTCCTCCTGTAATGTTTAACATGGATGAAGCCACTGCGTTATTGACGGCGTCAAAGTTGGTTCAGTCAAAAACGGATGCCGGCATTTCAAAGCATTATACAGCCGCGCTGGATAAAATAAGAGCCATACTTCGTCATTCTGAAAAAGACCATATCGAGGGGATCGATGAACATATTGCAGTGATGACGCATCCCGCCATCGTTTATCAGCCACCGGCTGAATTGCATCTTCAATCAATTTTAAAAGCGATCGGCAGTTCGTCTGTTATTGAAATAAACTATACATCGCTTGAAAAAAATGAAAGCACCAAAAGAAAAGTGGAACCTGTCGGCATCTATTACCTCGGCAGCCATTGGTACCTGATCGCATTTTGTCAGTTGCGAAATGATTACAGGAATTTCCGTACCGATAAGATCACGCAGTTAACGATTACGGATAAAACAAATTCAAAAACGCATCCGCCGTTACAAAGCTTTATCAACAAAATGTCTGCAGACAAGGAAGTGACTAAAGTTGTACTAGATGTTGATCCTGAAGTTGTAAAATATCTTGGCGAACAGAAATACTATAATGGTTTCGTAAAAGAAGAAAAAGCCGGCGATCATGTGCGAATGACTTTTTTAACGGGTTCGCTAATGGGCTTTTCCCGTTGGTTCATGCTATATGGTGATCATGCAATAGTTGTTGAACCTCTTGAATTAAATGACAGGGTGGCGGAGATCGCAGAAAATATTTTAAAAAAACTTGAATATTCTCAAATGCTGCTGACATAGGGCTGTCACCGGTGGGTTGTTTCTTTGGATTAATAAAACAAAACACTATGACATTTATTGAATTTTTTAAGCAACAATTCATCGAAGAAGCAGCCACAACCCGCAAAATGCTTGCCCGTGTTCCCGACGATCAATACGATTACAGGCCGCATGAAAGATCGATGGTAATAAAAAGTCTTGTTACTCATGTTGCCGATCTGCCGGGCTGGATCCATCTTACATTGACAACCGATGAGCTCGATTTTCAAAAAGGCTATGAACAACCGGATATTACTAACAACAAAGAATTGATGGCATTTTTTGAAAAGAGATATAATGATGGCCTGTCAGCGCTTGTTCCAGCAAACGAAAAAGTGTTGAGTGATCCGTGGACAATGAGGAATGGAGACGCGATCTATGCGACGAGTCCGAAGATCGATATACTAAGGATGTCGATGAGCCAGCAGATACATCATCGTGCACAACTTGGTGTTTATTTAAGATTGCTTAATATTCCGATCCCCGGCAGCTACGGTCCGAGCGCGGATGAAGCGCATTTTTAATTGTAAAGGATAAGATCGAAGAAAGCTCATGATTGAATCATGAGTTCTTTTATTTACACGGGCTTCGGAATTACCATAGAGCTTCGGTTGTCACTCGCTTCAACGTCCGGTAGTTCTTTTTCAGCTTTTTGTCCACCCCAATTTGATATAACAATGTGAACGAAGTGCTTCCCCCGCCAGCGGGGGACAATGATCAGCCTGATCTTATTCTTGCGTAAAGGCGCACAAATAGAAAATGAATTAATGATCTTTTTCCTCCATAGCGGAGTGCACATTATCCCCCGCTGGCGGGGGCCGGATGCACAATCAAAAGAAAACTTCTGAAAGGGGTGGACTTCTGAAGCAATTGCTGAGCAGAATTGATGCAACTTAGTTAATAAGTCAATTCTTTGAAGGCGGCACTCTTATATAAACCAGCTTAATATTCCTTCTCCCCGACTCGCGTTCGTCAATTTCAAAAAGACCGAGACTTCTGATCAGTTGTAATAATTTTTCAAACCCATAGTTTCGGGGATCAAAGTCAGGTCGCTTTTTTAATAACATATTTCCAAGGTCACCTAAAAATGCCCAGCCATTCTCGTCAGCAATATCATTAATGCTGGAGGTAACAAGATTCACAAGATTCTTATCAGCTTTACTGATCACTTTTTCTTTTTTGCGCAGGTCACTCAGCTTTATTTGTTTTGTGCTCGCAGCTTCCGGTTGATCCAAAATTTCTATATAAATGAATTTATCGCAGGCTGCCCTGAACGGTGAGGGTGTTTTTTGCTCTCCCATACCAAATACTTTCATCCCTGCTTCACGTAACCTGGTTGCAAGCCTGGTAAAATCGCTATCACTGCTTACAACGCAAAAGCCATCCACACGACCGGTATATAATATGTCCATCGCATCAAT
>DASVAM010000408.1:0-15848 GCA_036376375.1 Chitinophagaceae bacterium | reverse complement strand
CGGAAAATATCACGGCCGGTCAGCCTGAGCGTTCCTTTATTCTTAAACACCTGTTTGCTGAATCCCACATTAACCATTCCAAAGCTTTTGATCCTGAAAACACCCTGCACCCCGCCAGAATTAAAATAACCGCTGAGCTCCGCACTGAGCGTTTTGCCAAGTTTAAATTGGTTTTGAAGATTGGCCTGGAGAGTTGTTGCTCCCGTCTTAACATAATCACCATTGATTATTCCTTCAAACTGATTATTGTAAAGATTTGCCCACAAGTTTGGCGTCCACCATTTCCTGACCGGTCCCGCAGCGCTAACTGAAATTCCGTACTGGCGTTGTTTGGCGATGTTATCTTTCTTTACATAGGTTTCATTTCTATCAGTATTTTGTTCCAGTATTTCATTGATGATGTTGTTTGTCCTTGTATAGTTCAATGTGGTATTCAGGAACCCTTTGTAACTATGAGTCAGTTCAACATTATGAGCAAATTGTGGTTGCAGCAATGGATTCCCCTGTTCAAAAGTGTATTTATCAAGGAAAAGAATGAAGGGGTTCAGATCCTGGTAGTTCGGCCTTTGAATTCGACGACCATAATTTATAACAAAGCTGTTTTTATCACTTGCTTTATATTGAATAAAGGCTGTTGGAAATAATTGTGTGTAATGGCGATCGAATTGCTGGCGAGTTGTCACCTGGTCACCCTTTGCATTTGTGTTTTCAAGTCTTAAACCAAATTGTCCAAACCATTTTTTAGAAAGAGCTCTGCTATAATTTGCGTAAGCTGCATTCACATTCTCCTGGTATATAAAATGATTGCTGCGTCTATAATCCGGAACTACAATACCATAGTTAATGCTGTCGTAAACGGCATTATTATCTGTTTCGACAAAGCTGGTCTTAAGCCCCGCTTCGAATTTTGCTCCGTTTTTTAAAGGCTTCGTGTAATCAACTCTGGCCGTGTATACATTTATGTCCTGCGGTAAACTACCGATCAATGTATCTGGTTTATCAGTCGGAACGCCGTTGGGATTGTAATATGCATTCACGAGCGACTGTGCATTAGTAGTTCTGTACGTTATAAAATCAAGGTCGGCTGTTATCTCCTGGCCGGCCGTGTCGAGCAAATGGCGGAAGTTCAGGTTTCCACTGAAGTTTTTCCAATCCCGGTCATTATTGGTCTTTGCCATTGTTCTGCTTAAAAGGTAATAATTAGCATCTGAGATCAGAACATCACTTTGATTACTGAACATTCCGGGATTATAATATCCTGTAAAGACCGCCCCCAGGGTTGTTTTCTTATTCGCAAAATAATCGAAGCCAACTTTCGCGTTATAAGATTGACCTTCATCTTTGATTCTTGATTCCTGATCGAAATGAGATTTTACTTCTTTAGTGGAATGCTCAATAAATTTTCTTTGGATATCGAGGTCCTGCCAGTTTTTACGATAGTTATATCCAAGTGTGGTAAAAAGGTTCAATTTATTTTTCCGATAATTAAAATTGAAAGACTCACTCACTTTTGGATAACGTCCCTGACTCCAGGTAGAAGAGAAACTTCCGCTGTATCCGAATTGTTTTGTCTTCTTTGTTTTGATATTGATAATACCTGCATTACCCGCGGCATCATACTTGGCAGGTGGATTCGTCATAATTTCAATTTGGTCCAACTGATTACTGCTAAGATTGCGCAAATACACGGCAAGGTCTGCACCCGACATATAAGAAGGTCTTCCATCAATATATACCTGTACACCTTGCTTTCCTTTCAAACTAATATTGCCGTCTTTATCAATCGAAACACCGGGAGATTTTTCCAATACTTCCAACGCCGACGTGCCGACGTTGGTGATGGATGCTTCCACATTCACAATCATCCTGTCAATCTTCTGTTCGATCAACGGTTTTTTGGATGTCACCGTAACTCCAGCCAGATCTTTTGCAAGGGGAACGAGTTCTATTGTTTTAAGTGTAACATTGGTAGTGGATGCGTTGATTTCAAATATTTCCGAAAATCCTTTGCTATGTCCAATGGCTGTGATTGAAACCAGGTACTTCCCATCGCCGACATTTTCAAACACATAATGGCCCTCCTTGTTGGCGGCACTAATCTTTGCTACACTCGAATCTTTTGCGCGAAGCAGGGTTATAGTAGCCGCTTCGATGGTTTTGGTATTTCCGTCTATTACCCGCCCGGAGACTTTTCCTGAGCTTTTTTGCGCCTGGGCGGTAAAGGATAAGGTTATAATGGCGGTCAATAAGATCAAAAACTTTCTCATTATGAATGGTTTAAGAGATTAAGTACTCTATTTTAGTTATTACAGTTCAAAGATAGGTACTTGTTAATGCCAAGTACATTGTTTTAAAATAAGCGGCCATATTTATTGATAAGTGGCCGGTTCCCATGACATCTATATGACGCAGGCCCCGAAACGCGGTTACACTTGTCTCATTATTCATGACCAATGGTATTTATGTTAGATAAAGGGTTTAAATAACCAGTTATCAATTTCAGAATGAAGATAGACCGTCGCGGAAGTGAGGGCAATGCACGATCGGTAGGTCGTTGGCGGCAATCGGCTAAATGGAGAATTCGAGGTTTGAAGAACCAGTTTCGGTTTCACCGTTTGCCTGTTTTATATTGCAGCAAATTTTACCGATGATCATTGATTTCAGATCGGATACTGTTACGAAACCAACCGCAGGCATGCTAGCGGCAATGATGAGCGCAAAAGTTGGAGATGATGTTTTTGGTGAAGATCCTTCGATAAATGAACTGGAGCAAACAACAGCGGATATGTTTGGTATGGAAGCCGGCCTCTTCTGCCCTTCCGGAACAATGACCAATCAAATTGCAATTAAGTGCCACACGCAACCAGGAGATGAAGTGATATGCGATGAGAGTGCGCATGTTTATCAATATGAAGGTGGAGGAATTGCTTTTAACTCATCGGCATCCGTAAAGCTGTTATATGGTGACAGGGGCAGAATCACCGCCGACCAGGTTAAGGCTGCCATTAACCCGGATGATAATCACAAGGCCCGTACAAGTTTGGTTTGTCTTGAAAATACAAGTAACCGTGGCGGCGGGAGTTGTTATGATTTTAATGAAATAAAAAAAATAAAACAAGTATGCAGTGAAAATGATCTTTCATTTCATCTTGATGGCGCCAGGTTATGGAATGCACTGGTGGCCAAAAATGAGAGCCCCAGGCAATATGGTGAATCTTTTGACAGTATTTCAATCTGTTTGAGTAAAAGCCTTGGTTGCCCCGTTGGTAGTATATTGATGGGTAAGAAACATCTTATAAAAAAAGCAAGGCGAATAAGAAAAGTATTCGGTGGCGGAATGCGGCAAGCAGGTTTTATGGCGGCTGCGGGTCTCTATGCTTTAAAAAATAATATTGATAGACTAAAGCAGGATCATGATCATGCACAAAAGATCGGTGATGCTATAGCGAATGCTTCAATGACCAAATCTGTATTACCTATTGAAACGAATATCATCATTTTTGAAACCAGTGGAGCGTCGACGGCCCCGGAAATTGTTGAGAAACTAAAGCAAAAAAATATACTTTGTTATGCCATCGCCCCGGACAGGGTAAGATTTGTAATTCACCTGGATATAACTGAAGAAATGGTCGAAAAAACTATTGAAATAATAAAAGCTATTTAAGAATAATATGTTGCCTAAAGTCAATCTGGTAAACACATCAGCGTGGAGATCGTTGCAGGAGCATTCTTCTGAAATGAAAAATGTTCACATGAGAGAACTGTTTCAACATGATCCTGACCGGTTTTCAGGATATTCAATTTCCAGCCGTGATATTGTGTTTGACTATTCCAAAAATATCATCAACGACACAACTATTCAGCTGCTTCTCCAATTAGCGAATGAATGCAGGTTAAAAGATGGTATCGATTCCATGTTCAATGGAGAAAAGATAAATGAGACAGAAGGAAGGGCTGTGCTTCATACAGCACTAAGAAATCTTTCCGGGGAACCTGTCTTTGCTGAAGGCGTTGACGTCATGCCGGAGGTAAGAAAGGTATTAAAGCAAATGAACGATTTTTGCAATCGTATTCATGATGGAAGATGGAGAGGTTACACAGGAAAGAGGATAAAATATATTGTCAACATAGGGATCGGTGGCAGTGATCTTGGCCCATTAATGGTAACAGAAGCTTTGAAACCATATTGGCTGGAAGACATTCAAACATTTTTTGTTTCAAATATTGATGGCACTCATATAGCTGAAGTTTTAAAAAAGATCAAGCCGGAACGAACGCTTTTTCTGATAGCATCAAAGACATTTACTACGCAGGAGACAATGACGAATGCGTTTACGGCAAGAGAATGGTTCCTTGACCATGCGATCGACGAAAAACATATCGCCAAACATTTTGCGGCCTTAAGCACAAATCAGCCGGAGGTTGTAAAATTCGGCATCCATAAGCGAAA
Organism: Chitinophagaceae bacterium; assembly: GCA_036376375.1. Taxonomy (GTDB): domain Bacteria; phylum Bacteroidota; class Bacteroidia; order Chitinophagales; family Chitinophagaceae; genus VBAS01. The sequence goes on along the minus strand of DASVAM010000408.1, from coordinate 11,398 downwards.
TATGTTTCGCTTTTGGGATTGGGTTGGCGGCCGATACTCTCTCTGGAGTGCTATCGGCTTATCTATCGCTTTGACGATTGGGTATAAGAATTTCGAGGAGTTGCTCGCCGGTGCTTATGAAAGTGATCAGCATTTCAAAAATACCTCTTTTGAAAAAAATGTCCCGGTAATAATGGCGTTGATCGGCCTATGGTATACCAATTTTTTTGGCGCACAAAGTGAAGCAATACTTCCTTATGATCAATACCTGCATCGGTTTGCTGCCTATTTTCAGCAGGGAAACATGGAAAGCAATGGGAAATCAATAGACCGAAATGGCGAACTGGTTGAATATTCGACAGGCCCGATCATTTGGGGCGAGCCCGGAACAAATGGCCAGCATGCATTTTATCAATTGATCCACCAGGGAACGCCTCTGATCCCCTGTGATTTTATTGGTGTGGCACAAAGTCACAATCCAATTGGCGATCATCATCAAAAATTGATGAGCAATTTTTTTGCACAAACAGAAGCATTGATGAATGGGAAAACTGAGCAGGAAGGAACACTCGAATTAGAAAAAGCCGGTTTGAGCAATGAAGGAATTTCAAAACTCCTGCCCTACAAAGTTTTTGCCGGCAATAAACCGACGAATTCATTTTTAATAAAAAAGATCACACCGTTTACTTTAGGACAATTGATCGCTTTCTATGAACACAAGATCTTTGTTCAGGGAATTATATGGAATATTTTCAGCTTTGATCAGTGGGGCGTTGAGCTGGGAAAACAATTAGCGAATAAAATTTTGCCTGAGTTAAAAGATGATGAAAGAATTTCATCACACGATTCTTCCACCAATAACCTGATTAATATTTTTAAGGAAATGAGAAATGATTTAACTTAACGGGAAATAAACAGTTATGAAAAGAGTATTCTTCTTATTACCAGTTTTATTTTTCATAAATGCATCTGCACAGATACCTCATTATAATTTTAAAAAGTTCAACGAAAAAAACGAGAGTTTGTTCCTTTTGCCAAAAGAAAACAGCAAACCAACGAATAGCATGTCAAAAGATTCACTGGCAAAGGTTATGAAAGCCTTGCAGGAAAAACAGTATTTATCCGGCTTGGGTCAGCTCGCTTTTACCCATCCAAATGGAGATAAGATATATAGTTTACCACAGGATAATATGCTATGTTTAGTTCCGGATCTGGCAAGAACAAATTACAATATGCCAAACTCAGTCAAAGGAATGCGGGTTACGGGTATGCCACCTGGCTCTGTCCCGCAAAGAAAAATTATTATTCCCCCAAATGAGAACAAAAAACCTCTTCCATAAAAGAGGTTTTGTTTATACTGGAAATCACCTTCGGTTTATTTGATCGCTTTCAAATTATAGACATGTCCTCCTGTTTCAACTTTTACAGAATATACGCCGGCGGCAACTAGTTTATTCAGCGTATTTATTTTTAATGTAGTTTCTGTGTAAGCATTGTATGTCACGGAGTATATCTTACGTCCCTTCATATCATAGATGCTTACGGCAACCTTACTGTTTGGCGTCTTTGCAAATTGTATGTTTATAGAATTCGTTATTGGATTACCGGCAAGATAAACATCTTGTTTCCCAAAATTATTCTTGACCAGCACAATATCGCTGTACTCAAATGTATTGTCAAAATCAACTAATTTCAAACGATAATAGTTGAATTCCAGTGCCCGTTGTGGATCGGTGAATATGTAGCTTTTTGTTGAACTGCTATTGCCCGCTCCCGCCACAAAACCGATCTTTTTAAAATTGATACCGTCCAGAGATTTTTCAATTTCAAATCCTTTACTGTTTTGTTCGGATGAAGTTGACCAATTCAACTTAACATTTTCATTTTGCAATTTTCCAGTGAAGCTTAATAAACGGATGGGCAGGATACCCAGTGCTCCCGGTATACCAGCCCCAAAACCAGAAAAACCATTACTGAATGTATAGGAGATACTATAATGAGCTCCCAAAGTTCCGGATGCAGGCGTTACTACCTGCACTGTTCCTGCTCCATCTGGTTCTGGACTTGCCGGTGTTACATTACTGATCTGGCTTGGGATTTTTACCATTTGAATATTGGCCCATAATTGGCCGGTAGCGGTTTGCCATCCTGCGACCTCGGCTGCTGATAAATACAGCGTAATTGTGTACTGACCCGATGGATTATTATTCGCTGGAATAACCCTGAATGATTTATTCATCAGGTAATTTTGAGTATCCGTATTCCAGAATTGTGAGCTTCCTGTTCCCGCACGATCTATTTGAATACTTGTACATCCGTAATCATGTGAACTAAGATTTTGAATTCTTGCTATCAGTTCACCATCTGTGGTCGAATAAAAATAAACGTCCGAGTTCGGACCCAGATATGCTGACCTTGAAGAATTGACAACTGATTCTATTGAAGTTCCCGGTCTTGTGCCCGATACCATTAAATCATCAATACCAAAAGACAAAGATTGATTGCCCCCGGTATTATCCGCTGTGAAAGACCATCCAAGCAGGAATGTCGTGTTATTTAATGACGCAGGTAAATTCACCGTTGCTGACTGAGTGGAAGCCTGGTTAAAATATGGCCCTCCCGCATTTTGCCAGGTGCTTCCTCCATTGGTTGAATAAACCAGTCGTCCATAATCAGTGGATCCATCGCCACCGCCACGCCAATTGAATTGAACCTGCAAACTTGTATAAATGGTCGCGTCAACTTGTTTGTAGATAATAACAGTACTGGCATTTGTTCCATACCCACAAAAAGTGCTACCTCCCTGTACCCTTGCCACCTGGGCACTATTGCCGGAGATATTAGCAGTACAGCCAGTGCCGATCACCCAATTATTGCGGTTTCCGGAACCAGCCTGCTGCGTTGACCACCCGGTTACTGTACCATCCCAGGTCTCTGTCCAGATAGTTTGAGTGTAAGGTCCCGTTGGAGCCGAATCATTGTCATTTATCGTAAGTGTATAGGTTTGGTTTGTTAAACCACTTTGTGCGTTCGTTGTGCCAGATATAGAATAAGATAAAGTGAAAGTTTCAGATCCTTCCACTTCTGCATCATCATAAATTCGCAAATTAATTGTTTTTGATGTAGTTGATCCATTTGCAAACACCAATGAATTGCTGGGTGAAACAAAGTTTCCATTGGTTGTGAATTCAAAGTCGGCACCCTGCGTCGCTGTAGCGCCCCCTTGTATTGTAACAGTTACATTCGCATCACCGCTCGGCGCATTTGCGATGATCATATTTATGGAGTAATCAGTATAGGCACGACAACCATTGGTTGAAGTAGTTTGTTCAATAGTTGACCCCGACGACAAAGCAAAACTGATGTCCGGCGTTGTCGTAATTGGTACAGTTGCAGTAAACAGGCCACGACCGTGTGTTGCCGCGGCAATTGTTCTGTCACTGCTGCGGTACTGAAGCATATCGACCCTAACATTCGCGAGCCCGGCATTGGTAGGATCCCAATCAGTGGAGGCTCCGTTTAAATTATCCGTGGACCAAATACCCAATTCTGTTGCAATGAATGCCCAATCAGAATTTCTTGGATCAAACATCGCCCAACGAACTGGCATGTCTGGAAGATTACCTTCGACAGAAGTCCAGGAGACGCCTCCATTTATTGTTTCCCAAATGCTATTAACGCCGTAATTACTATACGTAACAAGGATATGATTTTCATCTGCCGGGTCGATAGCGATGCAGGAAACTGATCCGGCAATACCTGTTGCAGTAAAAAAATTAATAGTGTTGGAGGTGGCTGTGTTTGCATTATTCACATAACCGGCACTGCCATTATCAAAACCAAAATAAACACGATTGGAAACAGACGGTGAAACAGCCACATGTGTTATCAAAGCAGTTGTGGGAGAATTTGCTAAGGTGACAACAGAGGCATTATTAGTAACTCCAACGCCAGTAATGCGTGTATATCGGTTATATTCATAATTCATCGCAGGGCCGGTGTTAATATCTTCAGAACTACAGGCATAAAGAACGTTGGCAGTATTATCGTAATCGGTTGGATTTATAAAATCACCACTTCCACCATTTGGATCCGGATCATTGTACAGTTCACTAAATGTACCTCCCCCATTGTAAGAAATGTAATAGTTATTATAAACATAAGCAGTAATTTGAATATTGGGATTGTCCTGGTCAATATGGCAAAATGCTCCATCTCCACCAGTCACTTCTGTTGTATTGTTTACGCCGGATGACGTAAATTTCTGTGAACCGTTATCCTGCGCTCCTGCGAGAAAAAAATTGGGCAAAGTAGGGTGGATGGCAACTGCATAAAATTGGGTCACATTAAATCCAGAATTTTTTTCGGCAAAATTTGGAGAAGCAAGATTGGCGTCCGCGGAATAAAAAATACCACCATCACATCCGATCGTAATACGACTGCTATTTCCCGGCGCATAGGAGATCTGGTGTATGTCCGCATGCACATAAGGTAATCCAAATGGTCGCCAATCCGAAACCTGGTTCCAGTTAATGCCATTGTTAGTTGATTTGTACAGGTCAATGGCACCAATGTATAGAGTATTAGCATTATTTGGATCTACTGAAGCAATAAGATCGTACCATGCCTGGTCCCTGGTATAGGGTCCACCTCCGGAGTAATTCGGAACTGTTCGGTTTATCCAGGTATTCGTTGATGCATCGTATTGTTTGATGTTACTCACATTGTAAGTTCCGTTGCCTTCGAATATTCCATAAACAACATTTCCATCGCTTGGCGCTGTTGCGATTTCAATTCGGTCATAGTTGTCTCCCACCGCAGGAATCGAATTAGTAGCCGGGTCGGGCGTAATATCAGTCCAAGTACCGGCATTACCGGTATTGATGCCGTTTGCAGTAAAGGAAGAACGATAAATCCGGCCTTCTGAAAAATTGCCGATTGATGCATAGATGTCTCCGTTAGCGGAAAGTTCAAGATCACAACCCCTGCCACTGCCAAAACCAGCGAGCGGTGCTCCCAATACCTGTGTCCATGTTATTCCGCCGTCTGTTGATTTCTGAATACCTCTGGCCTGGGAACCTGTCCTGTTTCGAACAGATGCATAAAGGTGTCCGTTTTGATCAATTAATAAATCCTGTATATAAACAAAATTCAGGGTAGCAGGTAGTTGAGACCAATTCACTCCTCCATCGGTAGATTTCCAAATACCTAACCCTTCAATTGCATCCGCGTTGAACCAACCCTCACCTGTACCAAAATACATGGTATTGGGCGATGATGAATTTTGTACAAAAGAAGTAATTGCTATATTGTCAAACAGATCATTTATTTTATTCCACGTGGGAGAAGAAAGGGTTATATCATTTGTATACCACAAACCACCTCCCACACTGCCCGCCCAAACTTTTTTATAGCCATTGCCTGCATCATTTAAGTCGTACCAGATCGCCCGACTTCTTCCTCCTACGTTTGATGGCCCTCTTTCTACCCAATTGATCCCGGGTACCGCCGTTGCGAATCGATTGCTGTTTAGTCGAGAAAGTTTTTGATCTCTGAAATTTTTAGCCTGAATGAGGCGCTGTACCGGAACGGAATTCGTATTGATGTCTTTTGTTCTTCTTATTTCTTGTTGGATAGCCAGATCAATTCTGTCTTTTTCTTTCTTTTCCTTTTCCTTGTTTTCAGTATTGTGATGTTTTTTTGAAAAATGTTCCCAGGTAAAATAGCTAAAAATAAAAAGCAGTGCTATAAGCACTACAAGTGTAGATCGCTTCTCCATAGAAAATTGGATTTACAAGACAATAAGCTGGTCAGGCTAAGTAATTAAACGGAAACAAAATATAAAAATTGCAGTAATAAAGAAGCCCTCAAAATACTTGAGGGCCTTACTTAGTATAAATACTAAAACAATCTTTACCATTTATCTACATCCTCATGGGTGCCATTATCGGATGCCGAAGGCGTTGATTCAGCCTCTGTTTTTTCGCTATTTACTGCTGCTTCGGCAGACTCAGCTTCGCCGTTCTCTGAAGGGACATTGTCGTGGTTGAACGCATCAAAATCAAAATCGGGCATTAATTCTGTCTTTACATAATCGACAGCTTCGCCAAGGGCCTTGATAAACTTGTTGAAGTCTTCTTTATAAAGAAAGATTTTGTGACGATCATAGCCATTATCATTAAATCGCTTACGGCTTTCGGTAATGGTAAGATAATAATCGTTACCCCGGGTTGTCCTTACATCAAAAAAATAAGTCCTGCGTTTACCAGCACGAATTCGCTTGCTGTAAATGCTTTCCATTTTGTTTTCGTTGTTATTCTCGTACGCCACAGTTAGTAGTGTTTTACTGATTAATAATCACATTCTTAGGAAGTCACAAATATAATTATGTTTTTGATATAGCCAAATTTGTGGGGATTTTGTTTCCCGCCTTCTTGAGGTTTGTCAACGAGACTGGGAGTCTTGCTGCTGTTGCCGGTTATACAATTCAGTATAGAATCCATTCATGCTCAATAGTTCTTCATGTGTCCCCTTCTCCACTATTTGCCCGTCTTCGATGACGACGATCTTATCAAAATGAAAAAGAGAGAATATCCGGTGGGTGATAATGATGGCGGTCCTGTTTTCAAGGTATTGGTACAAGTTTCCTATAATCTCGTTCTCGGTTTTTGCGTCCACTGCACTTAGACAGTCATCAAAAATCACCAATCCATGGTCCTTAATTAATGCCCGGGCTATTGAAATCCTTTGCTTTTGGCCGCCGCTTAAAGTAACACCTCTTTCACCGATCATAGTGTCATATTTCTCGCTAAATCCCATAATGTCTTTATGGACACTCGCCTGTAGGGCCGCCTTTTCAATTTGGTTTCGGTTCCCATCGCTCATTCCAAACGAAATATTTTGGGCAACGGAATCGCTAAAAAGAAAAACATCCTGGGGGACATAGGAAATTTGTTCCCTGAGTGATCTAAGATCAATTTCACGGATATCTGTATTTTCAAGTTCAATTGTTCCTTTTGTTGCGTCATATAATCTAAGCAACAATTGGGCGACTGTTGATTTCCCGCTTCCTGTTCTCCCAATGATCGCTACCTTCTCACCTTTTTTTACAGACAAACTAAAGTTCTTTAATGCCTCAATGCGTGTATGAGAATAAGTAAAATCCACATTATTAAATTCAATATTTCCCTCGAGCTTTATTTTCTTAGCCAAAGGTTGATCGTTAATAACAGGTTTGGTATCTAAAAATTCATTTAATCTCTTTTGCGAGGCAGCAGCTCTTTGGATCATACTGGCGGTCCAGCCAATGGCACTGACCGGGAATGTGAGCATATTTATATAGATCACAAATTCCGTAATGGTTCCCAGCGTCATTCGACCCGGTTCATTGATATAATAATATCCTCCGATCATGATCGTCAGCAGCGTACTTAACCCGATCAGCAATGCCATGGACGGGAAATAAAGTGATTCAACCTTCGAAAGCCCGATCGCATTTTTTTTATATTCTTCACTGTTCTTTTCAAAAAATCCGAGCATTGCCTTTTCCTGAACAAATGATTTAATAACCCGGATACCCGAATAGGACTCCTGCGCATTTGTTGTCAGGTTCGCAAGCAATGCCTGTATCTTTTCGCTTTTTTTATTAATGATGCTGTTTACATAATAAATGGTGATGGCAAGGATAGGTAATGGCGCAAGCACATAAACAGTGAGCTCGACATCTTTCTTAAGCATATAAAAAAGACTCAGCGAAATCAGCGCGACAAGATTGATCAGATACATGATAGCCGGGCCGGTAAACATTCTGACTCTCGCTACATCTTCTGCCATCCGGCTCATCAGGTCTCCGGTACTATGTGTTTTGTAAAAAGATGCGTCGAGGTGCTGGTAATGCTGAAACACTTCATTTTTCTGATCATATTCGATATGACGGCTCATCACAATGATGGTTTGACGCATCAGGAACATAAAAAATCCGCGAAGCAATGCAAGCAACAAGATGGTAACGCCACAAAGTATGACGATCTTCGACAGGTCTGAATCCTGCGAAAAACTCTTTTCAACCCATGTAATAAATTTCAGGACAAGAAAATCATATTCACGGTCGGGCGATGTGGCCGCTGGATTGATAATATCCAGCGTTGCATCGATGCTTTTCTGCACATGATCGATTACAAACCTGGTAATCTGTGGCACCAGCACCGCAAAGTAGTTGGAAATAATAATGAATAGTGCACCAATACCCAGCCTTACCCTGTACTTCCAAAAATATTTATTGAGGGCCTTTAGATGTTTCATTCAGGTACAAAAGTAGGTTTATGGCCGGATGAAAAACTGATTAGATTGTTATGGAGAAGTAAATAATATTTACGCCTGAACCATCGATTGATGGATACCATATTCCAATCCTCTTAATTCGGCCAGCCCCCGTAACCTTCCGATGGCCGAATAGCCGGGGTAAGTTTTCTTTTTAAGATCATCAAGCATCTGGTGCCCGTGATCAGGGCGCATCGGGATCGATATGTTTCTCCTTTTCTGGATTTCTAAAACTTCTCTCACTACTTCGTACATATTGGTGTCCCCGGCAAGATGATCAGCTTCATAGAAATTCCCTTCACGATCACGTTTGGTATTTCTTAAGTGCAGGAAGTGTATGTGGTCACCAAAACGCTTCAACATCTTTGGAATATTGTTATCGGCTCTTGCGCCAAAGCTGCCGGTACAGAAACACAATCCGTTTGCTGGTGACGAAACGGCCTCCAGCAATTCAGCAGCATGCTTTTCGGTACTCATTATTCTTGGTAAACCTAACACCGGATAGGGAGGATCGTCAGGATGTATGGCCATCTTTACGCCACATTCCTCAGCGACGGGAATTATTGCTTTCAAAAAATAAAATAAATGTTGTTGCAGTCTTGCCGGCGAAATACCTCCATACTTTTTTAATTCTGTCAAAACTATTTCAGGAGTAAAAGAATCGTCGCTCCCCGGTAAGCCAAGCATCATGTTTGCATATAATTTCTTCTTTTGATCGGCCGATAGCTCTTCATTTCGATTTTTTGCTTTGGCGAGCTCGTCAGCTGAATAGTCTTTTTCCGCGGCGGGTCTTTTTAATAAATAAAGATCGAAGACCAGGTAGTCCGCACGGTTGAAATATAATGCCGTGCTTTTATCCGGTAATTCATAATGAGTGTCGGTCCGCAGCCAATCAAGAACGGGCATGAAGTTATAGGTAATAACTTTTAATCCGCAAGCCGCTACATTACGAATGCTTTGTTTATAGTTATCAATATGGGTAAGATAATTACCGTTTTGTCTTTTTATATCATCACTAACGGGCAGACTTTCAATGACAGTCCAGGTCATACCTGCAGCCTCGATCATCGCTTTTCGCTTTTCAATTTCTTCGATGGTCCATATATCACCCACCGGCACCTGATGAAGCGCGGTAACCACTCCTTCGCAACCAGCCTGCCGGATATCCCAAAGGCTTACCGGGTCATTCGGCCCAAACCAGCGCATTGTTTGATGCATTAGCATACCTAGAATTCTTTAGCCTGTAAAACTGATCATTACAAATGCAACTATTGCAATAACGAGAAGAGATAAAACTATATCAAGCCATGAATAACTGGCACGATTTGCCGCTTTTTGTTCGGCTGTAAGAGTACCGTAAGTAAGTCCCTGCACTTGTTCAGGTGCCGGTGGTTTGGTTAATAAACTAACGACAATACAAACGATTACGCAGAACAAGAAGAACCAGGCAGCGAAAGTCAAAAAGTTGGTTGTTCCGATTGTATGCCATATTGAACCTGGTTCGAGATTACTTCTCCCGATTTCTAACGTTAATCGAATGATAGCAACGATTAATCCCCCGATAAGCGTCGCCATTGCACCCGTGGCATTTACCCGCCTAAAAAATATTCCTAATAAAAACACAGCAGCTATTGGCGGTCCAATATATGCCTGCACGGATTGCAGGTATTCATATAAGGCAGGCGATATTCCCTGCATGATCGGTATCCATGCAATACCCGCCAGAACAACGATCGCTGTTGCGACTCTTCCTATGTTCACCAGTTTCTTTTCTGGTGTATCCGGATATAACTTCTTGTAAACATCAACCGTAAACAGCGTAGAACAAGAATTAAATACAGAGGCGAGTGAGCTCATCAATGCTGCTAATAAACCGGCAGCCACAAGTCCTTTTAATCCCGCCGGCATTTTATTCATCAATAATGCTGCAAAGGCGCCATCAGAGCTTTCAAAGTTGAGTTCTCCCTGGTTTTTTAATGCTAATGCAATTACGCCCGGCATCAAGAAAAGAAATACTGGTAATAATTTCAATAACCCACCGAAAATTGTTCCTCTTCTCCCCTCTTTTATATTTTTTGCTGCCAGCACCCTTTGAACGATATATTGATCGGTACACCAGTACCAAAGACCCACAATGGAACTTGTAATAACTAAGGGCAGCCATGGAAAATCGGGATCTGAATTGGACCGCCACATGTTCATATATCCGTCGGGTAAAGATGCTTTTACATTACTCCATCCACCGGCTGCATCTAATCCAACAAAAGTAAGTGTGGCTGCACCAACCACCAGGATTACCGTCTGTATTGCCTCGGTATAAGCCACGGCTCTCATTCCTCCTAAAATTGTATAAGCGCCTGTCAATATCACGGTCGCCAATGCGCCCGTCCAGAAATCAATTCCTAACAGTGTAGATATAACGATTCCTCCCGCATACACCGTCACAGAAACTTTAGTCATCACGTATGCCAGGAGTGAGAAGATACTCAGGAACCATCTTGTTTTAGAGTTAAACCGACGCTCAAGAAATTCAGGCATCGTGAACACGCCACTTCTTAAATAAAAAGGGAGGAACACCCAACCCAACGTGATCACCAGCCATGCATGTAATTCATAGATCACCAGTGGAAACCTTCCACCGGCACCTGATCCGGCTAATCCGACGACATGTTCGGAACCAATATTTGATGCGAAAATGGAAGCCCCTACTACAAACCATCCAAGATTCCGGCCAGCAAGAAAATAATCAGCCGTATTTTTTTGCTTTCGGGTGATAACCCAGATTGCCACGCTGGCAAGAATGGCAAAGTAAAAACCAATGACTATCCAGTCAAGAGTTACAAAATTTCCCATGAATTAAATTTTAAATAAACCTGTTAATGATGTTTTCAAAATATTCCTGCTTTCCGCTTTTCAAAGCAGGCTCACCATTTTCAATAGCATAGGTTCTGAGATCTTCTAAAGATAGCTTTCCTTCTTCAAATTCTTTCCCTTTGCCGCTATCGAATGTAGCATATCTTTCTTTTCTCAGCTTTCTAAAATCAGATTTATTTAAAATATTGTCAGCCGTTATTAATGCTCTTGCAAATGAATCAATGCC
>DASVAM010000407.1:0-2622 GCA_036376375.1 Chitinophagaceae bacterium | reverse complement strand
TAATTTAAAAGATGGCTGGCGATACCAGGAAAGAGGGAACCGGTATGAAAAAAATACAGAGTTCATCCGGATTGGATTCAAAGAATACAGTAAGCAATTTGATCTGAGTTCGCTGGGCCTTCAAAAAAGAACGTCGGATACACTCAACAGGAAGAATCACCGCATGCAGAGTATGCGGCAGCTATCAAAAGCTATTGACTCACTTCAGCAGGGCGTAGAACAGTACTCACAAAAAGTCAGGCTGGATATTTTTTCTGTTTTTACGTTCGCAAAATACCTGGATAGCGGGTATACAAAACCGGACTTGCCGCCGGTCAAAGTAAAAAAATTTGAGGAACTGATACCCGACAGCAATTTGTTGGCGACTAACCAAAAGGCTGCCGCATTAGTTGGTGCTATTACATTAAACGCAGAGATCGCTAACACGGAATTTAAAGCAAGGCAAAAAGATCTTCGGCTTCACAAGATCGAATGGCATAAGAAGATCACTTTATCATTGGCTTGTCTTGTATTATTTCTTATCGGAGCACCGTTGGGCTCTATTATAAGAAAGGGGGGATTAGGAACGCCGCTTGTTATTGCTATTTTACTTTTTATGTTCTTTTTCTTTTTTAATACTTCCGGAGAAAAATATGCAAAAGAAAATGTGCTGACTGCATTTGGGGGAATGTGGATGGCGACACTCGTTCTTCTGCCTGTTGGTGTTTTTCTTACTTATAAAGCCATGCGGGATTCAAACCTCATGAACAAGGAATTCTATTTCAGGAGCTGGAGAAAAATCAAAGCTGTTTTCAAAAGAACAGGATAATATTGCATTGGGTTAATTGAAAAGCTTTGAAAGCACAAACACAAAATTTACAACTGCAAAAGTGGGTGGCAGCCATTTCAGTTCTGTTGCTTGCAGTAAAGTTCATCGCTTATTATCTTACGAATTCTGTTTCCATTCTTACGGACGCTCTTGAAAGCATCGTAAATGTTGCTGCGGGGTTTATTGGACTTTACAGCTTATATGTTGCTGCAAAGCCAAGGGATCAAGACCATCCATACGGTCATGGTAAGGCGGAATTTATTTCAGCAGCAATTGAAGGAACCCTGATCACATCTGCGGGAGCCATCATTATTTATAAAGCCATCAAAAGTTTCATTACACCGGTAGCGTTGCAAAAACTTGATTATGGTATCTATCTCGTGGCCGCAGCGGCGGTCATTAATTTTATTCTCGGTCTGGTCACTGAAAGAAAAGGAAGAAAAGGAAATTCATTGGCATTGATCGCCAGTGGCAAGCATTTAAAGAGTGATAGTTATTCTACATTGGGAATAATTGTTGGGCTGATATTAATTTATATCACGGGAATCAAATGGATCGATCCTGCAGTCGCGATCGTATTTGGAATCATTATTATTTATACCGGTTATAAAATTTTGCGCAGGTCCATTGCGGGAATTATGGACGAAGCCGATATAGAATTGCTGAAAAAGATCGTGGACCTGTTAAATAAAAACAAAAGAGAGAATTGGGCGGATCTTCATAATCTCCGCGTGATAAAATATGGATCGATCCTGCACATCGATTGCCATCTTACACTTCCCTGGTATTTGAATATAAATGAAGCGCATGCAGAAGTGGATTTGCTGTCGACTCTTGTCCGGCAGGAATTTGGAGAATCCGTTGAGTTATTTGTTCATGTGGATGGTTGCCTTCCGTTTTCATGCAAAGTCTGTAATAAACAAAATTGTAACGTTCGAAAACATAACTTTGAAAAAAGAATTGACTGGACCCTGGAAAATGTTTTGCTGGATAAAAAGCACAGATTATGACGATAACAAATACGGTGTGGCATAAGGATCATGAGTTTACAAGCCGCCTGGATCACAATACAATTAAAATTGACGGAAGCCGGAAACACGGGTTCGGGCCCAAGGCGCTTTTATTATCGGGGCTTGCCGGATGTTCGGGAATAGATATCGTAGATGTTTTAAAAAAAATGCGGGTTAAATTCACTGAATTTTCCATTGAAGTGAAAGCGGCACAAACAGAGGATTATCCGAAAGTGTATAAAGATATTTATATAACATATAAAATGAAAACCGACCCGGAGAATGAAGAAAAAGTGAGAAAAGCAATAGATCTTTCATTAGAAAAATATTGTGGTGTTTCTGCCATGCTTCAAAAAAACTCACCGATTCATTATACTCTTGAAATTTTATAATCGTGTTATCGAAACGATCTCAATACGCATTAAAAGCATTATCGTACCTGACTGAAAAGTACCAGGAAGGACCCGTACTGATCTCTGAAATCTCCCGTAAGAAAAAAATACCGCTGAAGTTTCTTGAAAATATACTGCTTGAGCTTAAACTTATCGGAATTCTCGACAGTAAAAAAGGAAAAGGCGGCGGATATTTTTTGATCAGGCACCCTTCAAAAGTTCGGGTAGCCGATATTATACGGAAAGTAAACGGGCCCATTGCAATGCTGCCTTGTGTAAGTCTTTATTTTTATGAACGTTGTAAAAACTGCGATGAAAAGAAATGTGCTTTGCACGATATGATGATCGAGGTAAGAGATGCTACCTTAAATATACTTGAGAAACGAACACTTGTAGACCTGGCTGCAATGCC